>JAUWNZ010000176.1 GCA_030612385.1 Pseudomonadota bacterium
ACTCAGTCGGTCTTTCTTTGGCAATGCACGAAATACCCGGTAAAATGCCTCTGCCGTACTGATTGTTACAGATTGAGATTTTTCTGATGTCAACATCTTTGCATTTCCCCCTTTTTAATGCCTAACCCGGACAAGCCGGAAGAGCTAAAAACCTATCCACGAATTTCACGAATAAACAAACAAAACGTATTTTTATATTTTGTGTAAATTAGTGTAATTCGTGGACGTATCGAATTCTTTTGCCATTTTTGCACGAATTTCACGACTAAGGGACTAAATTACCGGTTTCCACCATGTTAAGCTTCGTAAATACTCTGGCTCGTATTGGAGTAGATACTGTTTTTATCCATTTTGTAAATGGCTCATTACCATTACTGTCTTGAAATATTTTGATTTTCTTTCCTGCTATATCCATCATCAATGGTTGTCAATATACGACAAAATGTCAATAATAAATTTGACTTGTATTTTGGGGCAGGGAAATTCGGGGAAGTATACCTGTTTTTAGATTTATTCCTGAACCTTGATGATCGTCCTTATGCCCTGAAAGTGAGTCTCGACGAACCGGACGCTTGTGTTCAGCTCTCCAAGCTGGAGTGGGACTTCAATATCTTCCGAATTCATCAATGCGTTTTTCAAAGACTCCATGGCTCCTTCGTCATGCTTCACAAATTCATTATACATAGCCGCGCATAGGGGACACAGGGCCAGGAATTGTGCTTCATGTTCCTTGGTAAAATAATCTCTGGAAAGCGCCTCCACCGCCTCGAAATAGTATTCCCCATCGCGTTTTCTAAAAGGCATCTCCTTCTTGCAGATTTGGCAAATCATCTGGTACAATTCATTCGTATACTGTCCCTTGAGCCATGTACGGGTATATTCGAACGCTTGGGTAATACGAACAGACCTAGTCCGCGGCTCATATTCTTTCTCTGGAGCCTCATCAATATCTTTCAAAAGCTTTTCTTGTCTGCGTTCTGAGTTTATCACAGCCCTTATTGGAAATGCAGGCTTCTCCTTTTTTGCCGTAATCGTATCTTTCCATTTTTTGAACTCTTCGGGATGTTGCTTGAGGAGGACAATATCCTCCTCAGAAACACCGGCTTTTTCAGCAAGCTTGGCTACAACACCTTTTTTTATTTCGAGCAAATCAGCTAACTTTTCATCACGAATAAATGAGTCTGGCAGTTCTTCCGGTGATAGATCGCACGGCCTATGAGGATGATCATCGCCCTTCTTTGGTAACCATGCAAGACTGCGAAGTTGCTTTTCCCAGCGTGCGTCAAATATAGCCGATCTTTCATAGTAATAAAACCATTTATACTCACCTTCATAAAAGCATGTCGCTTTAAGGTGCTCCAAAAGGAAGTTCCACAAAATTAAAGAATGTTCGGCAACCAGGCTATTTTCAATCTTAAATCTCGCAAGGAAGCTTTCTAACCCATCAAGTTCATAATCGATTGTTTCAATATCCCTCGTATGTCCCTGGCTACTTCTCAACCTACTTTTCTCATCCCATGGCAAGTCAATTGAAATTTTCTTAAATCGTGGCTTGCTCTCGATGCCAAGTTCATTCCACGCTTTTTCACCAACCGGTTCATCTAAAAACCAGACAGCGTGACTCCCGGAAAAATAAACCTTTAGTTTTTCATTGGGAAAATATATCTCCCCAGCTTTTTTGAAAGATACATTATCATTCTGGTCAACTGCTTTTAGAAATGGTGTATTTTTTGCGGCTCGGAGAACTTTCTTCTTGCCTGCCTCCGAATCGGATGCCATGGCACGCAAGGTTTTCTGGATGTCCATTGCATGTTCATGCGGCGTAATGGAAGAGGCATCCTGCCGTATGTATTTCGGCAGCACCCTTTCAACGATGTCATCGAATACATCCGGTTCCGACAAACCCAGACGTCTCAAGAAATCAGCCGCTTGTTCGTTGGCGACAATCTGACGCTTAACAATTGGGAAGTCGGTCTCTTCCGGAGGAGGCAAGAAGACATTTGATGTTGTTCCATCAGAGCGAAAAGGCACTTCCTGCCTATTATCCTGCTTATTATGATGTACTCGCAAGATCGGTTTACCTCTCAGAATTCCACCTGCATCTCCGGCCCAGCGTGGAGAACGCCACAATGCCTCTTGGTCGGAAAGGTACTTGTAAAACGCGATAAACCAATCATCTGTTTGGCTCGCCAAAAATGAGCTTGAAATTCTTCGTGCGAACCCGTCAGGCGTGATCTCATCCACATCAAGTTCGCTCATTAAATAAGAATGCAGGTCGGGGGTCCGGTCTTGCGTTATTTCTCCAGGTAACCACTTGAAGTCATCTTTGGACTGAAACAGTTCTCTTAATTGGTCATGCGTGAGAAACTTCCTGAGCTCAGCGCGGCGAGCCAGTTTGGCGTTTCTTGCAGAGACAAAGGTTCTATCGTCGGCCGGAAGCAGTTCCTGATCCATGAGAGCATTGCGGACCGCTTTGACGATTGGATAAAACATGCCGTTTTCTGGAAAATCGTCCATTCTGATCGGGAGGGCATTAAGCAACGCAACCGTTAACAACCCCATCTCTTTCAGGCTTTGTAATGCATCGACAAGAAGAAGAGCTGTTTCTTCGACGAGCTTGGTATTCCAGTCGTCATCTTTTGGAATATTGTCTCGGGATGGTGTGGTTCTATATGGCCCGTGGACAAGGAATCCAAAGCGGGTTAATTTCTCCGTTGGGAAATAAACAACCAGAGGTGATTCTTTGATCCTTACTATACTCTCAGTTTGGTCTTTGGAGTTGGTCTCAAGCTTGAACCCAATTTCGACCCACACCGTGTCGGTACCATCCGGAACAGATAAAGGCCTTTCAAAAACGAGCCAGCTTTCGTCTTCGTCTTGGCCATTGTTCTGCCCGATGACTGTAACACGTCTGGCCTGGCCACTGGGGACTGGTTTACCACGACAATAAAAGCCACCTGGCTTGGCCGCCGGCAATTTATACTCAATTTCTTTAATCTTACGAAGAAACAGGAGTGTACGGGCACTCAAATTACGAAGTCGTTCGGCAATCTCATACATGGCTGTTTGTGGTTCAAGGCCTGGCGCATCAAAAGCGAAAACGAAAAGAGTGGTCCATGAATCGTCAGGTACCTTTGTGGCAGCCTTGTATGGCCTGACATAATGCTCGATACGAAAATGCTCCACACCCGAGTGAACTTCGGGGGCGGAGGTATAGGCGTAGACTGACTTGAAGCCTATCCCGAACTTTCCGATTTGTGTTAGGTCTTCCGCTTTTGTGCCCTCACCAACACCGCACACGCCCCGCACGTCGAGTTCATTAAATGGACGACCATCATGTTTTACCTCCAGCCTGTCTTCGAATAACTCAAACAGGATTTTGGTGGCTCCCGCATCTTCTGCGTTTTGAAGAAGCTCAAAGATAAAGTGTGTTCGATCAGTATACAGTCGGCCCAAGAAGGAAAGGTGGCGGGTGCCTTCGCCGTATTCCCTGATATTATCCGCTCTGATGCGGTCGTAGTCACTTGGCATAATAAATTCTCATTTCATCTTGCGCTGAGGATGATGTTAATACCATGAAACAATTATTTTTCAATAACATTTACCATAACATCTATATTAAGATTGCCGGCAATACGCCGAATATATTTTGCTTTTGTTTCTGTACTTGAAAGTGTTTCGATGTAA
>JAUWNZ010000158.1 GCA_030612385.1 Pseudomonadota bacterium
AACTAAGAATAAGAACCAGATTCAAAGAAAATACAGGGAATAAGATATAATTGAAATATTTCAATGGAAGAAAAGGAAGAAAATAGTATTGGTAGGATTCTAAACCGGTGAAAATGGCGGGGAATTAGTCCGGTGGTGACATTATATCACAGGTGCTCGGCAGGGGGATGCGCGTCTCGCTTCAAGTGATCAGTGGTCAGTATTAGAAATTAGAAATTTGGTCACTGACCACTAACCACTGACCACTGCTTGTGTACGATATCTATAACCGTTTTGCTTTGAGGACTTTTGAGGCGCTGCATTTTGATTTCGGCAGCGTGGTTGTGGATGACCGTTATCCGGAAGAAGATGAGATAAGGCAGGTTATCCTTGAAGCGATGGAAGATGCAGGAATCAAGGGAAACAGGCTGTCCGAAGAAAACAGAAAACAGATCGATAATTATTTTAACCAGTTCCTGCCACGAGGCACGAAGAAGCGGGTCTTCGAAAATATGGAAGGGGATATAATACCGATCGATACCTCCCGAATGGACAGATCCGGCATCCGGGTGAGCGAGCTTGAAAGAGATAGAACGGCTTTTCTGAGTGAAGATTACGAAAACGAGATTGGTGAGGCAAACCAATTTATACTGGACTACATTAACGAGTTGAGGAAGCGCCCGGACGACGGCCCGCAGCTTTCCCTCTTTAAACCTGAGGATTTTGTGGAGAGAAGAGACGAAATCATCAGGACGTTTGTAAAGGGCGATACAAAGCCGCCCTATGTGGTGAATACATCAAAACTGAAAAGCCCTCAAAATATTGTCATGGTCTCACATTCGCCGGAAAAAGAGTTCGTTTTCCAATTGATAGACAACTCCGATTACCTGGATTCCTGGATAAAATCACCGGATAAGAATTTCTACAGCATTACTTATGAATACTGGAAGGGCGGAAAGGACCGGGTCAGACGAAGTTTTAATCCTGTTTTTTTCATAAAGATGGATCTGGCCGAGTACATTTCAGGGATTGAAAGTGACGGAACCCCAGGCCATCTTGGAAAACTGAAAAAGCTTCAGGACGACGGCATAGAAAGCCTGATCAAGGTGGTGGAGATCAAGTCGGACGAAGAACAGGACGAAGCAACGCCCGCAAAAGAGGAATACGCAAAGGATCACTTCGAAAGAGTAAACAAGAAATTGAGCACAGTGAACCTGGCGGATATTGACAGCCAATATCGGGGTGATGCCCGGCAGCATTACACCTTTGATCTGCTTACCCCCCATCAATTTTCGCGCTGGATTGCGGATTTGAAAGGAGGAAAGCTGTGATGTTTTAATAATCGGATCAGGGAGTAAACAAAGCGCAGTCCTACAAGTATTTCCGGTTTATATAACAGGAAGAAAACGTATGGCACAGTCATAGACCACCGGCTATGTCGGTGTTCTATGACTAATCGCCTACTTGAACAGTGAACCTGAGTAGTTATTACTTCGCATATCTCTTTATTGTATCCTTCACAACATCTTCCACCATCTTTTTTATGGAACTGAGAACTTCTCCGGTTGATGCTTCGAAGCGGAGAACCAGCACCGGTTGTGTATTTGATGCCCGTATAAGTCCCCAGCCGTCATCAAAGATAATGCGCACACCGTCTATATCGATGGTATTGTAGATTTTTCGGAAATGGTTTTTTAGCTCATCCACCACCTTGAATTTGACATCATCAGGACAGTCTATCCTGATTTCAGGGGTGCAGAATGTTGCGGGAAGATCGGATAATAATTCGCTGATTTTTTTACCTGTTCCGGAAAGGATTTCGAGAAGCCTTAACGAGGCGTATATGGCATCATCATAACCAAAGTATCTGTCGGCAAAGAAAAGATGTCCGCTCATCTCCCCTGCCAACAGCGCATTTTCTTCCTTCATCTTGCTTTTGATAAGGGAATGACCTGCCTTCCACATGATTGGCCGGCCGCCATGTTTTTTTACGTCATCGTAGAGCCTCTGTGAACATTTGACCTCCCCTATTATTGCAGCGCCGGGTTTTTCCTGTAGAACAAATCTTGAAAAGAGTAGAAGGAGTTCATCCCCCCAGAGAATTTCTCCCTTGTCGGAGATCACGCCTATTCTGTCGGCATCACCATCATAAGCTATCCCGGCATCGGCGCCTTCTTTTTTCACGAGGGAAATAAGTTCTGTGAGATTTTCAGGGATGGTTGGATCCGGAAAATGATTTGGAAATCGCCCGTCCATATCGCAGTAGATGCAGGTTACATCGCAACCGAATCTCTCAAACAAAGGAATGGCAAATGCCCCTCCAACACCGTTTCCCGCGTCCAGCACGATCTTTAATCCTTTCTCTATTTCAATATTATCGTATAAATATTCATGGTAGGGCTTTGATACATCTTCTTTCAGGACGCTTCCCTGTCCGGAAATAAAATTGTTTCCTTCGATTATTCTTCTTAACTTTTGTATCTCTTCTCCATAGATCGTATCAGGCCCGACACATATCTTAAATCCGTTGAATTCGGGAGGATTATGGCTTCCGGTCACCATTACACCCCCATCCGTATTGAGATGTCTGATGGAGAAATAGAGTATGGGTGTGGCGCACAGACCGATATCTATCACATTTACTCCTGTCGCCCTGATCCCCTTCATAACTGCGTCCTGATATTCTTCTGAACTGAGGCGGCAGTCTCTTCCAGCGGTCATTGTTTTCACTCCGTGATCTATTCCATAGGTTCCGATAGCCCTTCCCAGATCGTAAACAGAATCGAAATCCAGATCTTTATCGACGATCCCTCTGACATCATATTCTCTGAATATTTCCGGATTCATTGTTTGCTCCTCGCGTTTTTGCTTCTTTTACCATACATCTGTGTCTTTAACAATCTGAACAGCCATCAAAAAACTCAAAAAAGCCGGAACTTCAGTTTGCCAAACCCGTTGATCTTGTGTTAATTGTCATAGGAATACAGTGGCGCAAATACTAAAAGGAGAATAACTTGGTGAAAGTCCCCACATCTCCGTGGTCGGTGATGGCAGGATTCTATTTCAATGTGCTTCCCGATGTTCGCCGTTACCTTGGCAGATGGGAAGAACGGGCAAGGCGGATTCCCGATCCTGAGCTTCAAAGGCAGGCGTTAATGAGCATTGAGACGAAGACTTTTCATTGTGAGGGCGGATCCATTTTGGGATTATTAGCGGGTGAAAAATCCAGCGAGGCTATCCGCTTTATTGTTGCCTATCAGACGATCAGCGATTATCTTGATAATTTATGCGATCGCAGTACCTCTCTGGAGCCGGATGATTTCCGGGCGCTTCATGAGTCGATGATCCATGCGCTAACCCCGAATGCTGAGTGTGTCAATTACTATCGACTTCGGAATGAACAGGATGATGGTGGCTATCTGGCGGCGCTTGTAAAAACGTGCCAGGAGGCGCTGGGAAAGCTTCCGGCATATGACGATATTTCCAGTGTTCTCTATGAACTTGCGGGCTATTATTGTGATTTACAGGTGCACAAGCACGTTAATGTAAAGGAGCGCGTTCCACGTTTGAAGGAATGGTTTGAAGCGTATCGAGGCGATATGCCGGAGATGAGCTGGTACGAATTTTCAGCATGTTCCGGTTCGACACTCGGCATTTTTTGTCTTGTTGCCTATGCATTCCGTCATGATTATTCGGATGATCTGGCATTGCGGGTGAAAGACGCCTATTTTCCGTGGGTGCAGGGCCTGCACATATTACTGGATTACTTTATCGACCAGGAAGAAGACCGTACCGTCGGCGACCTGAATTTTTGTTTTTATTATGAGAACGATGTTGAAATGTTAAGAAGGCTTGAACACTTTTTAAGACAGGCGGATAAAAGTGTGTCCGCTCTGCCTCACTCAAAGTTTCATCAGATGATAAATCACGGGTTACTCAGTATTTATCTTGCGGATAAAAAAGTGGGAAAGCAAGAGAAGGTGCATAAGATGGCAAAAAAGATTGTCCGTCTCGGCGGGTGGTCGACGCTT
>JAUWNZ010000189.1 GCA_030612385.1 Pseudomonadota bacterium
GATATCTTTGCCTATAATGTCTCTCCTGATCTTCTTACAATCCATCCATCCATAACGCCGAAGATGACTCACCGGATACTACCGTCATCCCGATTACCGGCACAGCATCGCAAGGCTGCCTTTATCCGGTTTCATCTGCTCGTGGATGATATGGTACATTACGGAAAGATTGGCGAAGGAGCTGACACCGGCTTTGACTTTAATCCGAATTCCAATGGGTACGCTTACGTAAAAGGAAGATCTTTGATCCAGCCGATCATGAATTTCTACAGGGATATCGGGGCTGAAATAAGTTTCAGCGAAGCCGCGTACCGTTCGCATATGATAATCGAAATGGCCTTTGACCTGGCAGTTAATCGAAAAGACGGCAGTCTGACCACACTTTTTTCTGAGGCCCTGAGTTACACCGTCGAAAACAAGTTAAGTGAATTCAGCAAGACACTGGGCTGGTTCTTCAGCATCGAGCAAAAAACCATAACAGAGGCCATTGAGAAAGGGATTAAATTATACACAAAAGACAGGATGGACAGTCTGATGAGTCTTGATGGGAGAGTAAATCTATACAACGCCAAGTTCAACCATGATCCCGATAACGATAGTATCAGGAGTATCAGGAACAATATAAGAGATCTCTTTACCAAGGGAATGGATCTGGTTGCTGATTACGAAGATTTTCTGCACACTACCCTCAAGGCAACTGAGAAATCAGGTTTCAAGCCCCAATTATGACAGTTTGAGAGTTTTGGATTACAAACATTACAGAGCCTTCTTTAACTACTCACGTAGTCAGGCTGAAGCTGTTGCAGGCTGAGTAGTTACCGCCTTCTTAACAAAACCTGAACGAAGGCATCTCGTGCATACTCTCATTCTTTTTGTCGCTCCTGTTTTGCTGTCTGCGACCCGCATCTTTTGAAGATTCGGATACCATACCCTTTTTGTTTTGTTGTGGGCATGACTCACGTTATTGCCGAAAGTAGGACCTTTACCGCATATATCACAAACCCGAGACATATAATAACTCCTCTGAAGATATTTAGTGCCTGAACGAAAACTGTCTTTTTCGCCCATATCTGCGTCAGACTCAAATTTTAATCCTCAAAATACTCAATGTATTCTTGCGGTTAAAATTTTCGTCTTCCTTGATCTGAACAAAAAATCCTATTTTTCGTTCGGGCACTATTAGAAGGCCGTTTACTAAATCATAAATCTTATTTTTGCAAGTTTTTTCTGAGCATTTCCTTAGGAGATATCCCGTTCACCGCTTGAAATTGATCAAAAGCCCTGTTTTGCAGCCCTACAACTCCGCGGTGAACAGTCACCCTTAAAGGTTTCCTCCCACTGTCAGATATGCGGCATTCATCCCGGAGATAACTTCACCTTCAAACCCGAGACCTGCCAGCAACATCCCCCCTGTAAGAAAGACATTTTTGACAGGGGTACTGTTTGACAGAGTGGAAATGCCAAGGAGTGGATTCCCGTTTATTCTATATTTCTGATTGATGATATTCTGATATTTCCTTGATATCTCAATTGATTTCCCGACATTCGTAAAATCAAGATTTTCTCTTAAAAATGGAAGAAAATCTTTCAGATTATCCAGAATGCCGGCAGATACTCGTTCCAGATCGCCATTGCTCAATATCAATGGAGATTTCTTTAAAAAGACTGTGGCGCTGATTGCCCTCTTTCCGTGAGGAGCAGATACTGTATCTTTAGATGGGCTAACCTCTAAAAAGACAAGATTGTTATCCATTACCGGTCTTTCTTCATCCCTGATAATGATCACGTATTCTGATATCTTTTCGGGTATCCCTTTTTCATAGACTCCCATATGAAGTGTAAATGGATGATACACAGCCTCGATGGTTTCAAATTTCTTTGCCGGCTTTTCAAATCTCTCATCATCAAGGAGCATATGTTTCAGTTTTTCCCATTTTGTGCTTATTATGAGGTTCCTCCCGCTTACTTTGGATACAATGCCTTCGACATCGATATCAACTTCAATGTCACCTGCGGTATTCAGCCTCACAATGGAGCTATTACCTATGAGGCTTCCCCCGTAATATATAAACTTTCTTCTAAGGACATCCGTTAAGATGTGTTTGCCCCCGAAATGATAAAATAAACCATTCCATGGCAGAGAAAGTATATGAGCAGATGAAAGAGGTTTTGCGCTATCCATACAAAGACTTGAGAGGGCGAAAAGCTCGGCTTCAAAAACCCTCTTCAGCGAGGGAGGATATTGAGTTGCCTTGAACCTTTTTGAAAGGATCGACCTGTTCCTGATAAATATGGGTATTCCCATGGCGAGTTTTAGATATTCTTTGAATGATCTTGGGCGCGTAAAGGGATTTTTATTAATAAACCCGGTTATTGAATTGCCGCTCCTCAGAACAGCCGAATAAAACTTGCCTATCTCCTTTATATTTCCCGGAAATTCCCTCTCCATCTCGCTGATCAGGGCATTTCTCCTGTTATAGAGGTCAATTCGGTGTTCCGGGAGGATTACCTGAAGAGACGGGTTTAATTGAGTGATGTTGGTTTCGTCGGTAAATGGTATATCGAGTTCGGAGAATAACCTGGGAAATACCTGTCCTGAACCGAAACCTGTCCAGGGAAAGGGATCTATATTGAAGGTATAGCCTGATTCTGAAAAAAAATCGGGGGTATCCTTTTCAGACAAGAGCGCCGTTTTCTTCCCGTAACGTGCGGAAAGCACGGCTGCTATAAGGGAACTGAGATCATCTCCTATGACTATAGTGTCGTACATCTTCCTCACTGATTGCATCGGATGATATGACGTGAACTCCCTCTCGCGTAAGAAGCGCGGATGTTACACCCATTCCTTCAATAGCGGCGTCATCCTTGCGTATGAAAGAGACACCACAGGAGGGGCTCATATCCTTCATTATCGCAACGTCTGCCCCCATCAGTTTTGCGATTTTCGCGGCCTCTTTTGCCCCTTTTAAGAATTGTTCTGTTACATCTCTGCCCATTGAATCGATCACACTTGCAAGATTGTCGAGGACATCCTCGCCTGTCCCATCAGCTATCTGAGCAGGAACGCGGGGTGTGGACAGCCCGCCAAGCTGCTCGGGACAGAGAGGTATAAATATGGTATTAGGCGCCATTGCCATCAACCTCTCATCCGGGCGGCTTTCACCATCATATCTGCATCGTATTCCCAAAAGGCATGCACTGACGATTATCATGGCAACGATTAAAACTTTGGTAAGCGTTCACGGAAATTAGAAATTAGAAACTGGAAATTCGGCCTTCATGCTTTTGTACTGCTCGACTGAGTGTTCGACTGAGCTCACGCCGAAGTCTGTCAACTCGTAAATTCGTTTCATCCCTCCCAAATTTCTAATTTCCAATTTCTAATTTCAAGTTTCAAGCCGTGAACGATTAAAACTTAGCAAGTGGCGGATTGTGGAGAGGTGACTCGTTGATCTGTTCGCGGCCCTTTATTCGAACCCTCCGGCCGACAACTTCAAGTTTCCCTTCGGC
>JAUWNZ010000247.1 GCA_030612385.1 Pseudomonadota bacterium
TCTGGACCGTATCTCAATTCCAGTGTGGCTGATCATCCTCTCGGACCAGCTAACCATCGTCGCCTTGGTAGGCCATTACCCTACCAACTAGCTAATGGTACGCGGACTCATCCTTTAGCAAGAACTTGTATACAGAGGTCCTCTTTAACTGCTCCGCCTTAGCAGAAACAGTATTATTCAGTATTAGTTCACCTTTCGGTGAGTTATCCTAAACTAAAGGGCAGATTATCCACGCGTTACTCACCCGTGCGCCACTTTACTCATCCGCCGAAGCGAATTTTCTCGTACGACTTGCATGTGTTAGGCACGCCGCCAGCGTTCGTTCTGAGCCAGGATCAAACTCTCCAGTTTTAAATCCTATTGAGAGATAACTCTCAATTTTATTAACAAGAAAAATGACCCGCAAATCAATTATCCCACTATTCAATTATCAAAGAACTCTTCGAACAAAAAACTATTCTAAAAAAAGTTGCCTCACTTGTCAAGAACTATTTCTTACGAAACACAATTCAATAAGTAGCTTTTTCATTAAGGTAAGTATACTATACTTTCTTTACCGGTGTGTCAAGCTTTTTTTGCTTCCCTGTTAATGCAATATGATTATGTCACCTATTGTCTGAATCAGGTAGCGAAGGAAGTATCTCAAGAGGGGAAGGAGGTGCTTCATGGAAGAGGGGGTGACGTTTACAATGGGAGAGACAATACGTTACGGGGTTATACAAGCTTTATTGGAAAAGAGGATGAAAAATACAGAAGCAGCATTGGCTTTGGGTTTGTCGATACGACAGGTACAACGGATAAAGAAGAAGGTAGCACAGCAGGGTACTGAAGGCATTCTCCATGGCAATAGGGACGCGGGCCATCTCATTCGTTTCCGATCGAGAAAAAAGGAAGGGTTGTTAAACTGGCAAAGGAGCGTTACTTCGATTTCAACTTCTCTCATCTTTCAGAAATCCTGGAAGAGGAAGAAGGTATTAAGATTAACAGAGAAACACTCCGGCAGTGGCTCCGCCCTCTGGGTTTCGGTGGGAAAGTACGCAAACAGCCTCACCATCGTAAAAGGAGGAAACGTTCCGGCAGGGAAGGAGAACTTCTCTTTCTGGATGGTTCTCCACATCTCTGGTTCGGGACAGAATCGTCAACATTGATCCTCGCCACCGATGATGCCACAGGAAAACCACTCTACGGCCTGTTTCAAAAGGAAGAGGATCTCGGATGGATGCTTACTGGTATGTATTGAAGTGTGCAGGATATACGGCCTCCCTGCGGGCTTTTATCTTGATCGTGCATCCCAGTTTACCACCACCCGGCACGGAGGTATCCATGTGCTCAAAGTGATCAAAAGCCAACACAATTTGAAAGGGCAATGAAAGAACCTGGCATAGGGTTAATCTTTGCTCATTCGCCCCAGGCTCGAGGGAGAGGAGAAAGGATAAATGGTACATTCCATGATCGTCTGGTCTCGGAACTTAGACTCAGGGGCATCAACAATACCCGAGACGCAACTGTCTACCTCAATCAAACCTTTATACCAGGGTATTGCCGGCGCTTCGGCGTTGAACAGGAAGACAAGGTATCTGCATGGAGATCTCCTCCACATGAAACAGATATCCTCAATATCTTGTGTAAACGCTTTCAGAGAACCGTAAAGAATGACAACACCATCTCGGCTAATGGACAGATCATTCAGCTGCTTCCTACCCGCAGTCGACCACGCTTTGTCAGGGCAAAGGTTACAGTAAACCTGTGGGTGGACGGATCATGGCATATCTTTCATCCGACAGCGGGAGAACTTCCTTGCGAACTGATTGAAAAGAGAGATCATAAACCGAAAGAAGTTTCAGGAACACAGCAGACCGAAGCCGCTGAAAAGCTCGGGATCGGCAAGCATGATGAAAATGTTCACACTCCATTCACGCATGCGATCAGAGACAGGGCGGTTCTTACCGGTAACATTGCGAGGTATCAAAACATGTTTACAACACAAAATATCACACCAGGGGGGTGACACTTTCACCTTGCAGGAACACAGGAATTTCCTTTTGGCAGGGAAATGTCAATGCAAACACACGAAAATAACGCAGAGTCAAGGAGTTTAAGCCTCACGCAAAGGAGCGAAGTCGCTAAGGTTCAGTTTTTGTTCTTTGCGACTTTGCGTGAGAATTTCCGTAGCGATGAATGGTTACTCCTCCGGCAATGTTAAGCGGATGACCTCACCAGGTTCTCCCAGGACCCCAAGAGATTTTCCCTGAAACAGGATATTGACGCCCCCGGCATTTCCAATATCAATTGTGAATTTTTCCGAGGCCTCTCTATAAATATTTTCGCCCGGCCCTAATAAAATTTCATAAGGCGGATCGTCGTCCACAGCCATCTTTAACCACGTCGGGTCAGATGCCTCAATGGTCAATTTATAGGTTGTTTCAGTATCAGCGATCTTCTGATCGAGATATGTTCTGTCTTCAGTTTCTACCACCCGCCCAGTTGCCGGTCCGCCGGAGGTGGGTTCTGTTGTATTTTTCTCTATTTCTGTTTTGCTTTCCATGTTACCGGCGGCATCCTTTTTGATCTTTTCTTCAGGTCCGCTGTTGTAATTGGGGTGTAATAAGAAAAAGAGCAGGATTGCCACAAAA
>JAUWNZ010000080.1 GCA_030612385.1 Pseudomonadota bacterium
TTTAAGGTTTCAAAATCAGTACACTGTCTTTTGGGCACGCCGGCGCGATTATTGGAGAAAACGACATCGGATATCCTCACGAGATCGTAAAACGCTTTCTTCCCATGTTCGGCCATGAGATCCAAAACCATGCTCTTTTTGTTTCTATTAAGCGCCACCGTGTAATACAAAGACAAGGAAATTTTTTCTTCCCCAAACCGTAACTGATCCCCCACGGGAGATTCCACCTTAATGATCTCAGCTCCCAGGTCACCGAGAAGCATGACGCCAAATGGGCCTGCATGAGCCTGAGTTAAATCGATAATTCTTACACCACTTAAAGGTCCTTTTGTTAATGCCATAAATTAAGCCCTTCCTCCCTGCACTCTGTTTTTTCGCTTGCAAAGTTTTTATGTATAACCGATTAAGGATCAAAAAGATATATAAAGAATGGGGGGATGATTGGGGATGGGGTCTAATGGCGTTTCATAAGTCGGTAATATCAATATCTCCACCGCCTAACAAAGATTTCGCTTTTTTATCTGCCGGTTTCCGGCCTGGAGACGGCAATCATAATACCAACTCCACATAATACCATAATAACACAGAGAACCTGCCCCATGCTAAGAAACCACAATACGCACCCCAACTGCGGATCAGTTTCCCTAAAAAATTCAATAAAAAAGCGCACTATCCCGTAACCAATAAGGTACAGAGAAAAGAGGAAGCCGTCTAACCACCTCTTTTTTCTTAAAATCCAGAGCACGGCAAAAAGAAATATCCCTTCAAAAAGAGCCTCATAAAGTTGAGAGGGGTGGCGCAGCCGGTGATAAGGATCTAAAGGAAAATACATTCCCCAGGGTACGGTAGTCACCCTACCGTAAAGCTCTCCATTGATAAAATTGCCTATCCTGCCAAATGTATATCCCAGAGGAATTGCCGCGGCAAAGAGATCGGCAAAGTTCCAGAAATTTATCCTGTGCTTATGGCAGAAGATGACCGAAGCTAAAATGACTCCGATGGCACCTCCATGGTAGGACATGCCGCTGATTCCCACATATCGAAGACCATTCGTGAGATCGAATGGGAATATGATCTGGAGAGGGTGGTTCATGTAATATTCAAGATTATAGAACAGGACATACCCGAATCTTGCTCCAACTATAAGGCCGGCAATAGCCCATGCAAGGTAGTCCTGAATCGTTTTCTTTGAATATTCATAATTTTCATTCCTGATTCTGTACAAGACGAGAATATATGTAAAAAAAAATGCAACAAGATACATCAAACCATAATAACGCAACTGAAATGATCCAATTTCAACGATATTAGGATTGATATATCCGGGTATGTGGTTCCAAAAATTGATAAGGTATTCCCACTTTTAATTCTGTCTTCTGAGCTCTGTCTATCTTCAGTCCTTCACGGACAAACAAGTTTGTCCATGCCACCCACTTTGAGCTTCTATCTTTATATTCATTCCGGCAGACCGCCGGCACGATTCATGCTCATGTGGGACCACAGCTTGACGACGCACAGGATGAGCAACCCTTTATGGAGGAAGACGAAAAGACTGACAATATCTTTTTAACACCACCTCTTCCACAAATCGGGCATTTTAAGTCCTTGTCATCACCACTTATAGAGCGCACCGATTCAAATATATTGTTACAGTTGTTGCACTCATACTCATAAATTGGCATATTTCCATTCCTTCTTACATCCCAGGTTCCGGACTCAAGGCGTAAAAAATAGTAATAGCAACTACTTACATCTTTTTTCTGTGACTACACACCTTGAGATGTCCTCAATCTTTGCGAATCCACAGCAACATGAGACAATGCGAGTTTTTCCAAAAGGGTCTTAGTTCTTGCCGGTAGCTTGACTGCTTTTTTCAGGCAGCTTTTAAAAAATGAAATCCTCACCTTTTTGCCTTCCCGGCAGGATTCGGTGATGAAGCAGGACTTATGGATTTGCCCTTTATAGGCGGAGGTACTGTAGCTCAGATGTATGATATTGCCTCAAAATCTTCTGAGATCGGACTACCATTTAAAATTTGCTTTGTCCACCACTTTTATTGAGGTATTTTCAGGTTTTAAAGCCACTCATATGGCTTTTTTTCTGAGACTACAATATTGCGCTGGGCTGCAAAGACCCCCTAAAAATGGGCATCGATGCGCGGATACTGCTTTACGACACGACAAACTTCTTCACACTCTCGGACGACATCCGGCCAATCACCGTTCAACCCTCGCCCATCCCAAAGAGCACATAACCCTCAGCCGCATGTCAGCACAGCAAAAAAAACTTGCTCAAACACTTGAAATCGGCGAAACTCTCGGACAGAACTTATGAGAAGCGATAGTAGATGGTCTTTTATCGCTTTTGGGCAACAGCCCGTTCATTCTTGACAAATAGGAGAATATCTGGAACATCCTAATTATCACTCCTGTCAAGTGAATAACAATTAAGATGAAGGGGAAACATATTTTGTCAGGCGTTACTTATGGAAGCAAATGGGGGCGCGTCCGCAAGTCTGTTGTAAAAAACGGGAAAAAGACCGCCAAATCGGCTGAGGAGCTTGTCAGAGAAATGAAGGCGGCGCAGAAAAAGCCTCCTGGAGAGGATTACCGTGATCGCTCACTGGCCATTCATGGTTTGGTATGCGCCCGCTGCGGCAGAGAGTTTGATCACTCAAACCGGCATTTACTGACGGTGCATCACAAAGACGGCAATCATCATTATAATCCTCCCGATGGAAGCAATTGGGAAAATCTCTGTGTCTATTGCCACGATGATATCCACAGCCGGGAAATCCTTGGAGACTATTTTGATGGAACTGCCGGCGAGAAAGAAACAATATTGGCCTATGAGGACGGGAAAGCGGCTGAAAGTTCAGAGCCGGGAACCGGATCCCTTGGTGAGAAACTGCGGAAGGCGATGAAATCAAAGGAGAAAATAAACCTATGACCGACAGAAAAAAGGTTCGGTTCGTTCTTGGCAGTGGTTCTGCCCCTGGTTGGTCTCACACAGGCGTGGTTTACGGCTTGCGGGAAGCGGATATGAAGATAGACATGGTGTGGTATGGGTGGTGGGCACCCATCTGCTCAATCGTAGTCGCCCAGAGCAATGAAGGGCGGCTAAAGCCTTCCTTACCCACTCAGATTTTCATGCTTCGTTGTGGCCTACAGGCCATGAAGGGCAGCTTAAGCACCCCCTGTGTTCCAGACGCCGAAGATTACAAGCGATACCATCACATTTAACTTCTTGTTTTAAAACCGGTTTTTTGCAACTGATAGAGTTCTTCCGCATGATAGGAACTCCGCACAAGCGGCCCAGAGGCGACTGCGGAAAACCCCATTTCGAGGGCGGTTTTTCGCCAGTCATCAAATTCTTCGGGATGAACAAAGCGCTCCACCGGCAGGTGATCCCTTGTGGGCTGAAGGTACTGCCCCAACGTCAGAATATTGCAGCCCGCATCAAAAAGGTCGTGGAGAGTTTCACGAACTTCTCCCGGAAATTCCCCCAGGCCGAGCATGAGACCCGACTTGGCGGGAATCTCAGAATCGTATTCTCTGACACGCTTTAAGAGTTCGAGTGAGCGCCGGTAGGCGGCCCCAGGTCGTACAGAAGGATAAATGCGCTCTACTGTTTCAAGGTTATGATTCAGGACGCTGGGTTTCGCCTCCAGGACGACATGAAGAGCGCCCTCATTACCCTGAAAATCCGGTATCAGTACTTCGACAGACGCACAGGGTATTCTTTTGTGGATCTCTTTGATCGTTTTCGCGAAAAAAACCGCCCCCCCGTCGGGGAGATCATCCCGCGTAACCGAAGTGACAATCACGTAGCGCAACTCCATATTTTGTGAAGCCTCGGCCACCCTGGCCGGTTCCCCGTAATCAGGCGGGGCGGATGGTCCATGGTTCACGGCACAGAAACCGCAGTTGCGCGTGCAGCGAGACCCCATGATCATAAAAGCTGCAGTCCGCCGGGAAAAACATTCCCAGCGGTTTGGACATCCGGCTTCCTGGCACACGGTATGCAGCTTTCCCTCGCTCAGAAGGGAGTTAACCTTTCCATATACCGGCCCCCTTGGAAGGTTACGCTTGAGCCAGCGGGGTTTTCTGACCGCCGCTTTCGGTTTCTGATGCTGAACCATCACAACCTCTTTTCAAAAGATGTTGCAGTTCGCTAAAATCTCTGATTTCCAGATCAATCCCAAAAACCGATTCGATGTGACATTTTACGGCCTCGCGCACGTCGGTCATGGAAACTTTATGTGAAAGCTCCCGTTCGATAGATGTCATCTCGATATCGGGCAGACCACAGGGTTGTATCCAGCTAAAAGGCTTTAGTGAAAGATTTACGTTAAAAGCAAAACCGTGGTAACAAATTCCATGGCGAAGAGCTATTCCGATGCTCCCCAGCTTTCTATCCCCAACCCAGACCCCTTTGTTCACATGACTCCGCTCAGCCATTATTCCCAAATCCGCAGCCGCCCGGATCATGACCTCTTCAAGACCGGCAACATAATCAACGACACTCACCCCGACTTTTCTCAAATCAATGACAGGGTATACAACAAGCTGTCCCGGCCCGTGAAAAGTGATGTTGCCGCCCCGCTCTACCCGTATCAAAGGAATTCCTGACTTTTCCAGAAGGGTTGCGGATACCATCAGGTTTTCCATCCCTCCCCTGTGTCCCAGGGTAAAAACCGGGGGATGTTCCAATAATAATATAACATCAGCGCCGATAAATTTTTCCCTTTTGGCGGTTACAAGATTATGCTGCAGACTCCAAACCTTGCTATAATCCAGGGCAGGCAGTTCTACACACAAACATGTTCTACCGTCCGTGTTACGGATTTTGAGCTGTTCCATACACATCAAGGAAGGGGTCAAAGGAAGAAAGGAAGGGGTCAAGTCTCCGTTTGACCTACCATTACGGAGTTCTTTATTGTTTCATATCGCTTGTGCAATTCCTGATTCTTTTGAAATAGTTTTACCATTGTCTCCAGAACGCTGCTGACTGAACTGTAACCACTCAGGCGAAACTCGGCGCCGATATCACTCAGGCTGTCTTTCCGAAGCTTCCGGGTCAAATAAATAGCCATGCTTCTCGGCTCGTTAAACTTTCCCCTTCTGGATTTCAGCAACTCGGATTCATCTATCTGATAATAAGAAGAAACTGCTTTCTTTATTGTCTCAAGCCCGGGAGCAAGAATCACTGAATCGGGAATCTGAGGATCACGCTTTTGTTCAAAGTATTTACCCTTCAACCAACTGATAAATTTTTTATCCCCAAGAAATGCCGGCCATTTCTTCCGTTCAAAGACTTGCGTAATCTCATTTGGATCCTCATTCTGTATAAACTGTGTATAAGCCCTGATCCGATTCCTCTCCTGTGTGGACAATATGGAAAGAATAAAATCTTTGTGAAGCCAGTCCCATTCCATGGCCGAGGATAAATAGCCGTTATGGCTGCTCCAGGGGTACGCCTCCGGATGATCTGCGACGCCCGCCCTTAGTGGGTTTTTGTGTATATAACGAACCAACTGCAACAGATAGCTGTCTCCATCCACCAGAATCGATTTAAACCGTCCACGAAATAACGGGCCATCACAACCGTGGGTTCGGTTGAAACGTTGCGTATATACACCATTGATATGGCGCATGCATCGCGACAGGTTTCCTTTGGGGGTATGGATAAGCAAATGATAGTGATTGGACATCAGACAATAGGCGCTTATCCTGACATCCCATAATTCTGCGGCCTCCTTGAGCAGGTCAAGGAACATCAGGTAATCATTCCGACTTTCAAAAATCCGATCAGATCGCCGCCCACGGTTCATTACATGATACCAGGCGCCCTCATACTCTATCCTTAACGGCCTACTCATGTTCATTGCTTATCAGAACAGGCATCATAAGTCAAACGGAGACTTGACCCCCCAATCCACCATCAAAAAAAGTAAAAAACCTCGTTGACCCTGTAAAAACAAGGTGATAGAGTAGTTTTGGTACAACGAAACTATCATCAACGAGGTGTAAGTATTATGGCACAAGGCATTCTTCCTTTCAAGTATGAAACCGAAAAAAGCGCAACAGGGATGACGGCATTGGCTGGTCTTCCGGTGTATCTTGATTTGGCCCAGGTAATAGG
>JAUWNZ010000272.1 GCA_030612385.1 Pseudomonadota bacterium
TCGCTCAGGGAGCCGGAGGGAGAAGAGGAGGAAAGAAGACTCTTTTATGTGGCGGCCACGAGAGCAAAAGATCAATTGTATTTCTGTTATCCACTGATTGATTATAAAAGGGGTATGGGAAATACTGTCCTGAGTCCTTCCCGATTCATAGAAGAGTTGACACCCTCTTCACCCACTGCCGCAAATCGCCTTTATGATCAATGGATTGTGAATTATAGCAGTAACTTCTATGAATAACCGACTCCCCGGCAAGCTCCCGGATGGCGCGGCAATTATAAAGAGTGAATCAAAAAAGCCAGATCAATATAACCTAACACTTTGATATTCTTGGTGGAGCTGAGGGGGATCGAACCCCTGACCTCATGACTGCCAGTCATGCGCTCTCCCGGCTGAGCTACAGCCCCGCTTAGATTTTCAATTCAAATGAACTTGCTAAATTAACATGTGGTTTAATGCGGTGTCAACACATTTTTCTTGACATTTATTTGTCATAAATTATAATTCCCTGTTACGCCGGAGTGGTGAAACTGTTAGACGCAGGGGACTCAAAATCCCCCGGGCCTTGCGCCCATCTCGGTTCAACTCCGAGCTCCGGCACCAGAAAATTCAATGGCTTAAGGATATTTGATGATAGAACCGGATTTTGAGAAAGGAAGCGGGCTTTTACCTGCGATTGTCCAGGATTACAAGACAAAAGATGTGCTGATGCTGGCCTACATGAACAGGAATTCATGGTTGAAGACATTGGAGACCGGCAAGGCCACTTACTGGAGCAGATCAAGAAACGCTTTATGGGTCAAAGGGGAGATATCCGGTAATATTCAGATAGTTAAGGATATCCTGATGGATTGTGATTCTGATACGATTCTGCTCAAGGTGGAACAGATTGGGGGATCGGCGTGCCATACCGG
The DNA here is from genome assembly GCA_030612385.1 of Pseudomonadota bacterium. GTDB lineage: Bacteria > Desulfobacterota > Syntrophia > Syntrophales > JADFWA01 > JAUWNZ01. The sequence continues at coordinate 912 of JAUWNZ010000272.1, forward strand.
TTATAACACCTGTTTCTATAGAAGATTATCCGGCGGGAAGGTGGAGATTGTCGGCAGGAAAATATTCAATCCAGAGGAAGTTTATAAGTGAAAAAGTTGAAATTGGGAATACCCAAAGGAAGCCTGGAGAAGAGCACGATAGATCTCTTCGCAAAGGCTGGATGGCGAATTACTTATAATAGCAGGAGTTATTTTCCTGATATCGATGACGAAGACATCTCCTGTGCCCTGCTGCGAGCTCAAGAGATGTCACGATATGTCGAAGACGGCACACTCGATCTCGGCCTCACCGGAATGGACTGGATTCTTGAGAACGGGTCGGATGTCGTAGTAGTTCAAGACCTTGTTTATTCAAAGGCCTCAACAAAACAGGCAAGGTGGGTTCTTGTAGTAACAGAAGATTCCCCAATAAAGACAATCGAGGATATGAAAGGGAAAAAGATATCGACGGAAATTGTAAATTTTACAAGGAAATATTTCCAGGAAAGAGGGGTTGCCGTCGATGTGGAATTCTCCTGGGGGGCAACCGAGGCCAAGGTAGTTGAGGGCCTTGTAGATGCAGTAGTTGAGGTAACCGAGACCGGAAGCACTCTTAAGGCCAATAAGTTGAAAATTATCCATGAATTGATGAAGACAAACACCAGGTTAATCGCCAACAGGAAGGCGTGGGAAGATTCCTGGAAGAGGCGCAAGATCGAGCAGATAAGAATACTTCTAAATGGATCGTTGCGGGCCATGGGAAAGGTCTGTTTAAAATTGAATGTTTCAGAAGAAAATCTGGATAAAGTTATCCATCTTCTCCCTTCTCTCAAGGCGCCTACAATATCTAAATTGAATGATGAAAAGTGGTTTGCCGTGGAAACCGTTGTTGATAGCGCTATTACCAGGGAATTGATTCCGCTGCTCCAGGAGGCTGGTGGTGAAGGAATTATTGAGTATTCCCTTAACAAGGTTATTTAGCAGCCGTTCACGGCTTGAAATTGGAAATTGGAATGTAGAAATTTGGGAGAGATGAAACGAGGTTACGAGTTGGATGTGTAAGCATTCACCGCAGAAAACGCAGAGAAACTATTCTTGTAAATCAGAAACTAAAGTCGTTTCGCTTGCTGCTTTGCTTGACCGCTTTTGATAAGTAGAACAAATTTGACAGTCTCGTAAAAAGTCTCCTCAGCTTGTCATTTCGAGTGAAGCGAGAAATCTTTAAAACGTAACCTGCTGAAAAGATAAGATTTCTCCCTAAGGGTCAAAATGACATATTCGTCGAATTTGACTTTTTACGAGTTCATTAAAATTGAATGCGTTCATCAATAGTACAAAAGCATGAAGGCCAAATTTCTAATTTCTAATTTCAACATTCAGTGAATGCTTACGTTATTTGA
>JAUWNZ010000279.1 GCA_030612385.1 Pseudomonadota bacterium
TTGGATGACGTATAATGCAAGACTGCCAGCTTGTGATCAATTTAAAGCATACTCATTTGCCCATCCACATAATTTCTTGCTTGACATAACAACAAGGCTTGGTCTTGTCGGCATATCATTATTTCTCTATATAGTATTCATGCTCGTCAAGATGTGTCTTCAAATCATTAAGAATGGAAAGGATGAATTTATCAGGGGATGGGGTCTCTGTATTATGTCGGCCTTTGTCGGGATATTTGTTATCGGATTTTTTGATACGATCCTTGCACAGGCGCCGTTATGTATTATTTCAACTTGGTCCGCAATGATCACTATCCTTTGGAATCTAAATAAAAGTTCACAGTAATTGAGGGGTCAGAGCTACGCTCTTGACAGATCGTATGCACAACCTGTCAAAGCAAGATGAACTGCTGTCAAGAGTGGTTGCGAATCGAAACCAGCATTTTAAAAATGTAATCCCCCTATATTTATTGAGCTATTACGTAATTATTGGGGTATGATAACCAATTGTGAACTGTAACCGTGAAATCAACAACCTGAGTAGTAGCTATAAAATCATTCAATGCAAACGCAACCAAAGAAACTCTTAGTTCGTCTGCCCAACTGGGTAGGTGATGTTGTTATGGCGACGCCTGTTCTGGATTGTCTGCGGCAGAACTATCCCAGGGCTGAAATAACGGGACTTATGAAAAGCTATGTGCGGGACGTGGTGGAGGATGGTCCATGGTTTGACCGGATTATTGACTGTAACGACAAGACCGCCATGGGATTCAGGGAGGTGACGCGGGCTATCCGTGATCTAAGGCCGGATATGGCCATATTGCTTCCAAATTCCATTCGTTCAGCCTTGACGGTATGGCTTGGCAGAGTAAAGAAGATATATGGTTATCGTAGAAGCGGCAGATCACTTTTGTTGACCGGCGGCCCGAAACCGGTCCGGAGCGGGGGGCGAATTCTGCCAATCCCAATGGTGGACTATTATATGGAGATATGCCGCTGGCTCGGCTTAAGGATACCGGATGTTATAAAACCCTCTCTGTTTATCTCTGAATCCACACAGAAAAAAGGGGAGCAGCTTCTTGATCGTTATGGGATCGAACCTGACGACATGGTCATAGGAATGAACCCCGGGGCAAAGTTCGGCTCTTCCAAATGCTGGCCGGCCGAATATTTTGCCATGCTGGCTGAATTGTTAACAAAACGATTTGAGTGTAAGATATTATTATTTACTGGCCCCGGAGAGGGAGATATAGCAAAATCTATTATTGAAACCAGCAAAGCGCCGATCATCGATACCTTCCCTGACAAGGTTGATCTGGCCCTCTTGAAACCTCTGATCAAAAGATGCCGGCTTCTCGTCACAAACGATACAGGCCCCCGGCACTACGCCGTTGCCTTCGATGTTCCGGTAGTAGCGCTTATGGGACCCACCGATCCTCGATACACGGCTTCAAATCTCGAAAAAACGATCGTCCTGCGCCGGGAACTGGATTGCTCTCCATGTCATAAGAAGATATGCCCCTATGATCATGATTGCATGCGTGGTATCTTGCCGGAAGAGGCGCTTCAGGGAAGTGAAAAACTACTGACAAGGTAACATAAAATATGTGACAGGATTAACAAGATTTTCTTATTTTCTTTATATCCTGATCATCCTGTTTATCCTGTCAAAAAAACAGCTGAATTATTACAAAATATGAAATCTTCTTTCTACCGGAAAAAGTGGACTGCGTTAATAAAGAAAACTCCTGACCAGGAGGCGATAAGACGACTATCGCGTCAGATTGCCTACTCTTTTTTAGATTACTATCTGAAAGACTGTCGTTACGAGGAAGAGTATATCGGTCTACTCTGTGAGATGGCTACATTTTCGGAAGATCCAAAGCTCACCGATCCCGGGACACAGGCCCTCTTCGGTATTATTATTGAGAGTCTGTGCGACGATTTTGAGGAACTACAGACATTAACCTATAATAAAGTAATGACGCAGGTAATTTCATATTGCCGCAGTCTTCCGGCAGGCGGAGAGATCGATCAGAGTTTAAGGAATTTCGGAATTTATTCACCTAAGGATATCCTCGACCGGATCAACAAGATAAGGGCCAATGACAATTCTTTATCACCCCGGGAATCGGTCGATAAGATATTGTTGTTATCCCGTGTAACCATCGGAGCGGACGTCGCCATC
>JAUWNZ010000009.1 GCA_030612385.1 Pseudomonadota bacterium
AAGAATTTAAAATGATTACGAAAGTCCGAAAATTACGAAATAACTGCGTGGAAACAGGAAATGGGAGAAAAATACCGGTGATGATCCGCGTAGATCGGTGGCTGAATAGTTACCACTGATGTTTAATACTTTATGGAAAAACACCCCGTTTTTATCAAGGAGCAGAAATATGAGTGTAGAGAAAAGTACAGGAGAAAAATTCAGCGGAGTTGCCAGGTATGTTCTGGATGAGGAGCTTGCACAGATAGTCAATATTACAATGGCTCTGGAGATGCCGCTGCTTCTTAAAGGAGAGCCGGGAACAGGCAAGACCATGCTGGCACACGCCATTGCGGAGTCTCTCAATATGAGGTTGATTGTTCTGAACGTCAAATCGAGCATGAAGCTTATCGAGGCTCTTTACCAGTACGATACCCTCACACGCCTGAATGACAGCCGCTTTGGTGATTCTAAAAGGGATGTCAGTAATATCGAAAGCTATATCAAGATGGGTAAGGTAGGCCAGGCTTTTGTATCGGACGAAAGGGTTGTCCTGCTGATCGATGAAATCGACAAGGCTGATACTGATTTCCAGGATGATATGCTTGATGTGCTGGATCAGATGGAATTCGATATCATTGAGATCGACAAAACCATGAGAGCCAAGCATAGACCGGTCATTATTATCACTTCCAATGCCAAAAAAGATCTGTCCGATCCTTTCTTAGGCCGTTGCAACTTTCACCACATTGCCTTTCCCGAGCCTGACATGATGAGAAAGATTATCAGGGTCCACTTCCCCGACATTGACAGGGAAGCGCTGGATCATACGATCATGGCCTTTTACCAGGTAAGAGAATTCAGAGGTATCGAGAAAAAACCCGCAACAAGAGAGCTGATCAACTGGATTCGCGCCCTAAAGGCAGACACGGATTTCAAGGTCAAGAGTTTGGCTAAAGGAGATATCCCTTACATGGGTGTTCTGTTTAAGAAAAGCCCGGACCTGACAATTGCAAGGAATTCTGTTTCCCGGATGCGGCTATGATGGGTCATATATCAGGAGTGATCAATCATGTTTACTGATTTCTTTTATCTCTTAAGGCAGGTGAACATTCCAGTCTCCCCCACCTCATTTCTCAAACTTCAGAAGGCCATGAGCATGGGGCTTATTACGTCTATTGGTGATTTTTACACGGCTGCCCGCACAATCCTGGTAAAGAGCGAAAGATGTTTCGACCTTTATGATCGAGTATTTGCGCACCATTTTGAAGGGGCTGAACTTGAAGAACCGGACGAATTTGAGCTAACCGAGGTGGCCCGGGCCATGCTGGAGGAATGGCTGAAAGATCCGGAGGGTCTTGCAGAGGCTCTGGGTATTGACAAAGAATCTCTAAACAGGCTGAGTCCTGATGAACTGCTTCAGTACTTCCTTGACCGCTTGAAAGAGCAAACGGAAGAACACCACGGCGGAAATAAATGGATTGGCACAAGAGGCACGTCTCCCGTGGGACATTCAGGCTATCATCCGGGTGGAATGAGGGTCGGGGGAGTTTCCAGAAATAAATCGGCCGTCAAGGTAGCCATGGACAGAAGATATCGTGATTATTCCCAGGAAGGGCCACTCACCCAGGCGCAGATAGGAGAGGCCTTGAAGAGATTGAGGAACATGATACCCGCTGGGCCCAAAGACGTCATCAATATCGATGAGACGATTTACCAGACCATGAAGAATGCCGGGGAGATAGAGATCGTCTTTGATCGAAGCCTGAAAGACCGTCTCAGCGTTATCCTGGCCATAGATAACGGAGGGTGGTCTATGGACCCCTATATAGCAGTTGTCCAGACCCTCTTTAACCATGCGAGGGGCCAATTTAAGGAGCTAAAAACCTTTTTCTTTCACAATACGATCTATGATAATTTATGGGAGGATGCTCCCAGGTATAAAAAACCATTCAGCGTGGATAATCTGGTCCGGCTCGATCCCAATACACGATTTATCATAGTTGGCGATGCGAGCATGGCGCCCTACGAATTGATGTCCACCGATGGCTCCATCCACTTGGGAGAAAGAACATTGAAACCAAGTTATCACAGGCTGCAGTTCATTGCCGAGACATTTCCCCACTCTGTCTGGCTGAACCCTGTAATGTCACCGGAATGGCCCTACACCCGAACCATCAACACCATTCGTGAAATATTTCCCATGTTTGAATTGACCATCGACGGGATGGAAGAGGCGGTAACCTGCCTGATGCGCAGAAACTAGTCAGTAAGCCTGAACGAAAACCCCGTTCAGGCACTGTTTCGAGTTTTGGGTTTCGAGTTTTGAGTTAAAAAAGGGAAACAATCTCAGCGAGTTTGAGTTTTCCAGACAAAACTGAAAAACTATATTGCAGGGTTCTCGTTCAGGCACTAGTTAAGAGGGTTACTACTCAGGTTCACGGTTCCACGGGTCAGTGGCTAAAAAACGATTAAACTTGAACCGTGAACCACTTTTACCTGTCTCTCTACCCGGCTGTTTGATGGCCGATAACGTAATGGATCTATTCGACCAATCTGAAAAAGAGACAATGGAAAAGGCGCGTCCCCTTGCAGACAGGATGCGTCCCGAAACCCTTGAGACCTTTATGGGTCAGACCCACCTCCTTGGCAAAAATGGCTTGCTTCGTCGCGCTATAAAAGAGGACAGGCTTTTTTCAGCGATCTTCTGGGGGCCTCCCGGGTCGGGTAAGACTACCATTGCCCGCATCATCGCCCGTAAGACAATCTGTCACTTTGAAAAATTTTCCGCCGTGCTTTCCGGCACAAAAGAGATCCGAGCTGTTATTGAGGAAGCAAAGAATCAGAGGCATTACCACCATAAAAAGACAATTCTCTTCGTAGATGAGATACACAGGTTTAACAAGGCTCAGCAGGACGTTTTTCTGCCCCATGTGGAAAGTGGTCTCATCACTCTTATCGGCGCGACTACAGAAAACCCCTCCTTCGAGGTGATTGCACCGCTCCTCTCCAGGGTTAGGGTGATGGCGTTGAAACCATTCACCGATGACGAGTTATCAGTCATCTTGAAGCGCGCATTCAACGACAGAGAAAAAGGGTTGGGCGACCTTTCTTCGGATATTGAACCAGAGGCGCTTGCGCATATCATTCGGACAGCCGATGGAGATGCCCGCGCAGCCCTGAACAATCTTGAGGCTGCAGCGTCTCTTGTACGTGGAAAGGACAAGAGTGAAAGAAAAATCACCAGTGTCATGGTTGAGGAGGCGCTTCAGAAAAAAGCCCTCCGGTATGACAAGGTCGGTGAAGAACACTACAACCTGATATCGGCCTTTCATAAAAGCCTCCGCGGGAGTGATCCTGATGCCGCACTCTACTGGCTGGTTCGCATGCTTGAGGCAGGTGAGGAACCGCTCTACATTGCGCGTCGTATGGTCAGATTTGCCTCTGAAGATGTGGGAAACGCCGATCCCAGCGCCCTGTCCATGGCCGTTTCCGCCATGCAGGCCTTTCAATTTATCGGTCTCCCTGAAGGGGAGCTTGCCCTAGCCCAGGTTGCAGTCTATCTCGCCACAGCCACCAAAAGTAACACCATCTATGAAGGTTACAAAAAGACTAAAGAGGTCATAGGCAGGACCGGCACACTTCCGGTACCGCTCCATATACGAAATGCGCCGACAAAACTGATGAAGGATTTTGGGTATGGCAGGGGCTACCGGTATGCCCACGACTTTCCCGATGCCTGTGTGCCGCAGGAGTATCTACCGGAAAAGCTGAGGGGGCAGATTTACTACCGGCCCACAGACAGAGGTTATGAGAAGATCATCAGGGAAAGGCTTGAAAAATGGCGCAAGATCCGAGGCAACTATTCGGCTTAGATAGTACGAAATTAGAAATTGGAAATTTGGCTTTCATGCTTTTGTACTGTCAACTCGTAAACTCGTTTTATCTTTCCCAAATTTCTACTTTCCAATTTCAAGTTCCTTTTATTCCAAATGATAGCTTTTGATTTTTCTGTGAAGATTGCTTCTCTCCAAACCGATCAGTTCCGCCGTCTTTGAAATGTTTCCATTGTTTTCCCGGAGTTTTCCGGCAAGGAACCTCTTTTCAAATTCCATCTTCGCCATCTTCAAGGAATCCAGAGATAAGAAAGAATCATCTATTTTAAGCTTCTGCTTTTCTCTTAATAAAAAAGGGATGTCATCGTCGGTAATACTATCCGACAAGGTCATTATGGCCAGACGTTCCACTATATTTTTAAGTTCTCTGACATTTCCCGGCCAGTCGTGATCAATCAATATCGCCATTGCATCATCTGTGATAGTTTTCCTGACATTTATCTCTTTGGCAGAAAATTCTCTCAAAAAATGATCTGATAGAAGGGGAATATCCTCTTTTCTATCCCTTAAAGGAGGGATTTTCAGAGGAATTACATTCAACCTGTAGTAGAGGTCTTCTCTGAATTTTCCCTCCTCCATCTCATGCTCCAGATCCTTGTTGGTTGCAGCCAGGACACGAACATCAGTCCCAATTATTTTTGTGCCTCCAACCCTCTCGAACCTCTTTTCCTGAAGTATTCTGAGAATCTTTGCCTGAGCCTTCAGGCTCATATCCGCCACCTCGTCCAGAAAGATAGTCCCTTCATTTGCCAGTTCAAACTTTCCCCTCCTCTTCTCTGTAGCTCCGGTAAACGCCCCCTTTTCATGACCAAAAAGCTCGCTCTCTATCAACTCTTCCGGTATAGCGGCACAATTCACCTCAACAAAAGGTTTTTGCGACCTCTTGCTCTGCCTGTGTATTGACCGGGCAACAAGTTCCTTGCCTGTGCCATTCTCTCCCATTATCAATATCCATGCATTGGTCGGGGCGACAATTCCAATCAATTCTTTCAATTCGGCAATGAGTTCACTACCGCCGGTAAGCTCATAATCCTGCGCAAATTTTTGCCTTAATAACCTGTTCTCCTCTTCCAGACGAACCAGATCCAATGCATGATTCACAATCAGGACAACACTGTCGAGAGAGAGGGGTTTTTCAATAAAATCAAACGCGCCCAATTTCGTTGTCTTTACGGCGGTCTCTATTGTCCCATGGCCCGATATCATAATCACCTGTATTTGTGGCCATTTTGATTTAATCTCCTTGAGTGTTTCGATCCCGTCAATCCCAGGCAGCCAGATATCAAGAAGCACAAGGTCGGGAAGCTCCTCATCTATGATCTTGAGGGCTTCCTCTCCACTCCCCGCCGTAAGCGCCTCATATCCCTCATCAACAAGAATCCCCTTGAGGGACTGACAGATGCTCTCTTCATCATCCACAACAAGTATTGTTTTATACATAGTAATTACTCAGGTTGTCAGGTTCAAGGAATGTTGAAATTGGAAAATTGCTTCCTTCTTTTAACTCAAAACTCAAAACCAAAAACTCGAAACCGTGCCTGAACGGGGTTTTCGTTCAGGCACCTACTTATGCGACTGGCAACTCAAAGGTAACCGCTGTCCCTCGGGGGGTATTATCCCTCACGCTGACAGAGCCATGATGATCGGATATAATCGAATTTACTATGACAAGACCGAGACCAGTCCCCGACTTTTTTGTGGAGAAATAGGGCTCAAACAACTTCATCTTATCATGCGGAGGTATGCCATGACCATCATCAATCACCTCCACCTTAACCTTACGATACATTCTGTTGTATGAGGTTTTGATTTCAACCCTTCCATTCTTATCACCCGCCGCAACCGCATTATCCAGAAGATTGACCATAACCCTTTTTATCTGCTGTGCATCAAGATTCAATCTGGGTATATCGGAACCCTTCTTGAAATCAAATGATATGTCTTTTTTGTGGGCATCCTGAAAGAGCGCTATTGAATCCGCTATAATCTCATTCAGATCATTTAAGGAGGGGTTGGTAACAGGCAGCCTGGCAAAACGTGAAAATTCATTGACCAGATTCTTGAGAACATCCACCTGACCAATTATAGTACCGGTACACTCCCTGAACACTGAGCCATCACCACCAAGTTTATCGCCATACTTCCTCTGCAACCTCTGGGCTGAAAGCTGAACAGGCGTTAACGGATTTTTTATCTCATGTGCCATTCTTTTTGCAACCTCACGCCATGCCGCTGTCCTCTCCGCCCTCTTCAACTGCGTAAGATCTTCAAAAACCACCACCATTCCTATGTTATTGCCATCATCATCTTTCAAAATGGTCAACGCGGCCTGCACCGTCAGGACTCTGTCTTTTAGTATCAGCTGCGCCTGCCTTTCCACAAAACCACTGCTGCTTCCCTTCATCTCTCTCAAAAAATCATTTATAAGGGTCAGATGTTCAGGTTTCAAAACTTCCTCATATTTTCTGTTCAGAACTTTACCAGTCTTTATATCCAGCATCTTTTCAGCAGCGCTGTTTATGGTGGTGATTACGCCATCACGATCAACAGATATAACTCCAGCCAAAACATTGGAGAGAACCACCTCCATGTACTTCCTGCGCTGTTCAAGGTCCATATTTGCCTGTCCCAGTCCTTCATTAACCTTTTTCATGTCTTTTGTCATCTTATTGAAGGAATTTACAAGGACACCTATCTCATCGTCCGCCACAACGTCTATATGGTGGTCAAGATTCCCCTTTGCTATTTCACCGGTTGCCTCCGCCAGATCCTGGATGGGTTCAGTAATCCCCCTGGCCATAAAAAGGCCGAACCAGGTGGCGGAAAAGATGATAAGAAGTGTTACAATAGAAAGTGTAATGATATAACTCCATTTTATCGGGGTCTTAAGAAGTTTGAATTGCTTGTATTCCTCAGAGGTCTTTGAAATAACAGCCATTCTATCAACAAGACCCTTGGATATAATAAAACTGGCAACAACAACCCCTATAACCTCCCTCGGGCTGTGATTGGAATATACCGGCGACATGCCGCTTATGAAATCCCCCATCCCTGTCGATTGCACTGTGGCGACATTTTTCCCCATAAAGATATCCTCCAGTGTTTTAGGGGAAAGTTTTATTGATGCCACATCCGGATTATCCGGATTCCTGGCAAGTAATCTCTCATTTTGATTGTCGAAAGATACCTCTATGAATCCCAGGTTGAAGTCCTTCTGTCTTTGCTCAATCAGCGTCTGAAGATAAGTCAACTTTTCCTTTTCATACAATCTATTCTTTGTGATATCGGAACTGATCTGCCCTGCATAATACTTTGCACCGTCAGCCAACTGTTGATAATAGGTCTGCGCAACTTCAAGAGACTGATTAAGGGCGCCTCCTATCTTAAGATTAAACCAGTTATCTACGCTGTAAGAAAGAAAGTTGATTGCAACCAGGAAGAGAACAACGGAAGGAATCAGGGAGAGACTCACAAATGCCGCCACAAGCCTGGTCCGGAGCTTCGAGCCGAGAACACCTCGTCTTCTCTCAAACACCAGTTTGACAACGTTCCTTACGATCAAGAAGATAAGAAAAAGCAACAGGATGATATTTATGTTGATAAGACCATAAATCAGTATATCATTTGAAACAGGAGGAAAGGCTTCGATACGGGACAGATGACTTTCGGCAAAAGTAAGACCAATTATGAGAAATATAATCGCAACGATTATGATTCGCTCCCTGCGACGTTTCCTCAATTCCTTAGTATCCATCAATACACAAACCCCTGTCTGTGCCACTCAGTCTCAAAATCCCACATGGAAACAAAGAGAATACGCTCCATCCGTAAAGGAAGATTTACACGCCCCAGCTTCGCCTTCACCCTTATGTAGTATTGCTTATCCTCCTTTAGAAGATTGTGAGGCACAACAGGCACACCGTTCAGATCTGACATGGCTCTCTTTGCATTATTAAGACCCGTGAATGTCGCGCGTTTTCCTCTCTTCTCGGTAAACGAAACATAAAATATCTTCTTTATGTTATCATATTTAATGGTGTGTTTTATCTCCAGGCGAGATTCCCTTTTGTCCAACCAGTATTTACGTTCCTGATATACCTCTAATAAAAAAGTAAAAGTGATAGGGAGACCGGTAAATATGGCATCTTCCATATCCTTCGTAAAACAGTCAGCAACTCTGAAGTAAACCAGCACATTCTCGGCAGTACTTGTCACCAACAGATCAGTAATCTTTGCCTCAGTGCAATAAGCTCTGAAAGGTAAAATGAACAGAAGGCAAAAAGCAAAAGATACAAAAAAAAGAGAAATATTTTTGGGCATGTAAATCCTCTCCAGGGGTTCCCCTGACCCGGACAAGACAGTAGGGGCAGGCCCCTGTGCCTGCCCGATTACAAATTGACCATACAATGCTGGGCAACCACAGGGGGTTGCCCCTACAAGTATCAAAATTTTTTATATTTATGAAGTTAGTTCGTCTATTTATTGAGCTATTACATTCAGAGCGCTATGTCACCCTGGATGCGACCAACCGTGAACCTTTGAACCGTGAATCTCTGAACTGTGAACGGCTACAATACTAAGAAACTGCATGTTAAAAAGCAAGCTGAATTTAGAAAGTGAAACATACGAAAGGATGGTCTGAAAATATCAGACAGGAAGGACACTAAAAGTGGGAATATTGATTATCTCATCTGTCTCCTCTTCATCATTAAAACGACCTACTATCGTCCAACTTTCTTCACTGGCTAAAAGCTTCTCAATAAGTAAATTGTTCAATTTATGTCCCGATTTATAAGCTATAAAATGACCAATAATCGGCATACCCAGTAAAGACAGATCTCCAATGGCATCGAGGATCTTATGTTTTACAAACTCATCAGAAAACCTTAATTTTCCCTTGTTGATAATCTTCTCATCGTCCAGGACAATCGCGCTATCCAAAGAACCTCCGAGCGCTAACCCCTTTGCCTGAAGATGTTCAACGTCTCTTATAAATCCGAAGGTCCGCGCCGGGCAAATATCCTTCTCATAGGCAACATCAGAAAAATCCATATGATAGGACTGCTCACCGATTGCCGGATGCTCAAAATCAATTTTATAAGTAATTTTAAATTTCGGAGATGGTTTGATCATTGCCCAACCATCTCCGTCAGTTACAGGAATTGTCTTCTTTACCACCAAAAATCTTTCGCATTCACCCTGAACTACCGTCCCAACACCCTTCAACATGTTGACAAAAGGCAGGGCGCTCCCATCCATAATCGGAATTTCAGGCGAATCTATCTCTACAATAGCATTGGTCACACCCATACCGCTAAAAGCGGAAAGCAAATGTTCAACCGTTGAAACCCTTGTCCCATTTGTTCCAAGATTAGTAGCCAGCATTGTATCACACACATTCTTCAATTCAGCCTTTATCACATTATTTTTCGGTAAATCCTTACGAACAAAAATTATCCCATCATCAACCTCGGCCGGCTTTATGGTCATATTGACCTTTCTGCCGGAGTGCAACCCCACACTTTTACACCATATCTCGCTTTTTACTGTCCTCTGGAAATTCATAGAAACCCCTACAGATCCGGTGAGAGCAACGAAAGTCTCGCTCTGTATATTGTATTAAGCGAATATGCAATAATTACACCAGGCATAGGCATCATTACGGTCACAGCACATTTTAGGTATAATCTATTGTAAAGACAAGACATTTAGTTAAAGATCATCAATCCACCAAAAAGCTGGGGTGCGATTCTTTTTCTTCTTACATGTGTTGCAAAAGACACATTTCGGGTTGTCAGGTTCAGGGTTGATTGTTTTCTAACCACTGAACCGCTGGACCTTGGGCCTGAGTAATTACGCATGGACAAACGAGTTTGTCCATGCCGCCCGCCTTTTAGCCTTCAGCTATTTTCGGCTTGTCCGGGTTGTGGGACAGATTTAAAATCTGTCCCTTCCCTTAGAATAAAATCGTTCCTTTTCACTATAAATACAGCCACAATACTGTTGTCGATACATGCCCAGATCATTAGATATCTTTATCCCTTTTTTCCAGCCTTCACGAAAATCATGATAGAGGAACTTGACTCGATATTTCTTTGCCAGACTTTCCCCAATACTTCTGATCATCTCGTGATCTTGAAACTTGCTGTAAAGCAGGGTAGTCGTAAATCCATCAAATTGTCCTCTCCTGGCAATATGAGCAGAATATCTTAATCGGGAGTAATAGCAATACCTGCATCTGTCCTCTTCTCTGAATACCACACTTCTTAAAAAATCCTCCATGGGATACTCATCATGAGAGATAACCTCTAACCCCACACCTTCTGCGTATTCATTAACTGTATCAAGTCGCTTTTTATATTCGAGATAGGGCTGAATATTAGGATTATAAAAAAGCCCCATAACATTATGACCATTTTCCCTCAACGTCACAAGGGGGTATATTGCGCAGGGGGCACAGCAAATATGAAGTAAAATCTTCACTCCACCCACCTTCTTCCAAAGTGTTCATAGGCAATCCTGGTGGCTACCCTCCCCCTCATAGTCCTCTGGAGATACCCTTCCTGGATGAGATACGGTTCATAGATATCCTCAATGGTATCTCTCTCCTCCCCTATTGCAGATGAGAGGTTATCAATTCCCACCGGTCCACCGTTAAACTTATCGATCAAAGTCAACAACATTTTCCGGTCCATCTGATCAAATCCCCTGTGATCAACTGCAAGCATTTCCAGGGCATCAATGGCCACTTTTCTGCTGATTAAGCCATCCGCCTTGACCTCGGCAAAATCCCGTACTCTTTTGAGGAGGCGGTTGGCTATACGTGGAGTACCGCGAGACCGGTCGGCTATCTCATAGGCCCCTTCATTTTCAAGTCTTACCGATAATATCTCTGCCGACCTCTTAATAATAATTGAAAGTTCTTCAGGAGAATAAAACTCCAGCCTGAAACTTATACCGAAGCGATCACGAAGTGGTGATGTGAGCAGCCCGGCCCTGGTAGTTGCGCCCATCAACGTAAATTCAGGAATCGGGAGTCTCATTGAACGTGCCGACGGTCCCTGGCCGATGAGGATATCGATATGGTAATCCTCCATTGCCGGATACAAAATCTCTTCCACAACATGAGAAAGTCTGTGAATCTCATCTATAAACAGGATATCATGCTCGTGAAGATTGGTTAAAATTGCAGCCAGGTCTCCAGGACGTTCTATAACGGGGCCTGATGTAATCTTGATATTGACCTCCATCTCTCTGGCCATAATGTAAGCCAGGGTAGTTTTCCCCAGGCCGGGAGGCCCATAAAGCAGCACATGATCGAGGGCATCACCTCTTCTTTTGGCAGCCTCGATAAAGATGGAAAGGTTTTCCTTTACCTTCTCCTGCCCCACATAATCAGCAAGGGTCTTTGGGCGTAGTGAGCGTTCATAGCCATTTTCACCTTCAAGTCTTGCCGGAGTTACCACAGAGTTTTCCATAACCATACTATTTTCCGAAAAATGACAAGAAAACATGAGTTATCGAGTAATGGTCTGTCAACGAGATAAAATCTTTAAAACTTTTTTCAAGACAACTTCCAGAGCTAATTCTTCCGAGGACTCGTCCATCACACTATCCAGCGTGTTGCTGACAGCATTTCTTTTGTAACCAAGATTAATCAAAGCCGACAGGGCATCTTCTCTCATCAGTTCTTCCGATGTTTTCCTGTCACTTACGGCAGATATCACCTCTTCCGATTTAAGTTTTATGATTTTATCCTTAAGCTCAAGTATCATTCTTTCAGCCGTCTTCTTCCCGACACCAGGTATGTTTACAAGGCTGCTTAGGTTTCCGGTGGAAACAGCCTCAACCAGCTCTTTTGCGGAAATTCCTGAAAGAATGTTCATCGCAAGCTTCGGTCCTATACCTGATACGAGAAGCATCAATTGGAAAACCTCCTTCTCCTTCGCGGTAGAAAAACCAAAAAGGCTGATTGAATCATTTCTCAAATATGTATAGGTATTTAAGGTAACCGGTTGGTCGGTATCGGGAAGGACGTAAAAGGTGGATAAAGGAACAAGTACACGGTATCCTATCCCATTAACATCAATTATTACGCAGTCAATGGATTTGTATATTAATATTCCGTTTATTCTAACTATCATTCAGATGGGTACAATCTTTAAAAAATTTGAATGGCAAATAGCAACGGCCAAAGCATCCGAAGCATCCACCGGCGGTAACTCCGACAGGTTTAATATGGTTTTGACCATCTGCTGAACCTGCCTCTTTTCTGCCCTGCCGTAACCAACAACTGCTTTTTTTACCTCAAGAGGGGTGTACTCGTAAATCGGGATATTGCTATGACAACTTGCCAGCATTACCACTCCTTTTACCTGCGCCTGCTTTATAAGACTATTAACATTTTTACCATAGAAAATATCTTCCAATGCCATAGCATCAGGCGCAAAGTCTTCAACAATCTCTATTAAATCATCATATATTTTTGCCAAACATTTTGATAAGGGTTCACTTTTTGTCCGTCTTATCTCACCATGCACAACATCTATAGTTTTGTCATAATCTTTTTCGATTACACCATACCCCGTAATATTAATACCCGGATCTACTCCCAAAATTCTCACTTCCCTGAGAATCCTCTCTTATTGGCTCAATTTTTCCATTATTTCATTCGAGATGTCAAAATTAGCATAAACATTCTGAACATCATCACAATCTTCCATTTTTTCCAAAAGTTTAATCATCTGTTCCGCTTTTTTTTCGTCATTCAATTTCACGGTATTCTGAGGAAACATACTTATCTGCGCAAGAACATACTTGAGTTTTGCATCATCAATAGCCTTCTTCACGCTCTCAAAAGAGGCTGGATCGGTAATGACCTCGTACTCTTTTTCTTCTTCTGCTATGTCTTCACCACCTGCTTCGAGCACCAGTTCCATCAGGGAATCCTCATCTATCTCATCCTTTTCAAATACGAAGCTGCCCTTCTTTTCAAACATCCAGGAAACACATCCGTTTTCCGCAAGATTTCCACCATATTTCGAAAATATATGCCTTATTTCCGCCACGGTTCTCTTCTTGTTATCGGTCATCGCCTCCACCAACACCGCAACTCCACCAGGGCCATACCCCTCATACGTTATTTCTTCCAAATACGACGAACCATCTTCCAGACCGCCCGTACCCTTGCTTATGGCCCTTTCCAGATTGTCTTTCGGCATATTTTCAGCCTTTGCGGTCGCTATCGCCTGCCTTAGTCTCGAATTAGCATCCGGGTCGCCCCCACCAAGCCTTGCCGCAAGGGTTATTTCTTTTATCAGTTTCGAAAATACCTTTCCCCGCTTTGCGTCAGCAGCGCCTTTTTTTCTCTTTATTGTACTCCATTTCGAATGCCCGGACATGGTGATCTGGCTCCACATTTATATCAAATCAAAATACAAAATTTTATAGTAAAACGATTCGTAATTTTCTGACTTTTTACCTTTATATTTAAAAACATACCACAGTTAAAACATTCTTGCAAAAAAAAACCCCTTCATAATTGAAGAGGTTTTTTAATTTCGGCAACGTCCTACTCTCCCACACAGTCACCCATGCAGTACCATCAGCGCTGAAGAGCTTAACTTCCGTGTTCGGTATGGGAACGGGTGTACCCTCTTCGCTATAGCCACCGAAAATTCGCTATATTTCAAGTTGCAATAATCGCATAAATGAATGTTGGTCAAGACTAAACATATAAAAGTGATAATTATGATCAAGCCTCACGACCGATTAGTATCAGTAAGCTCAACACATTACTGTGCTTACACACCTGACCTATCAACCTCATAGTCTCTGAGGGGTCTTCAGTTTCGATGTTTCCATCAAAAGGGATATCTTATCTTGAGGTGGGCTTCCCACTTAGATGCTTTCAGTGGTTATCCCTTCCGAACGTGGCTACCCAGCGATGCCACTGGCGTGACAACTGGTACACTATAGGTTCGTCCATCCCGGTCCTCTCGTACTAGGGACAGCTCCTCTCAAATATCCTCCGCCCACAACAGATAGGGACCGAACTGTCTCACGACGTTCTGAACCCAGCTCACGTACCGCTTTAATTGGCGAACAGCCAAACCCTTGGGACCTTATCCAGCCCCAGGATGCGATGA
>JAUWNZ010000006.1 GCA_030612385.1 Pseudomonadota bacterium
AAAGTCCTCAGAGCAAAACGGTTATAGATATCGTACACAAGCTGATCAATCGTATAAAAATCCCTTGCCAGTTCATACCGTCTTTCGTCCCTCGTCCTTCCACCTTTAACGCCAAGGTTTTCTTCAAATGGCGTTAATATAAGTTTACCCGGTGGCCCCTGATCTACACGATCAACCTTTTCATAACGCTCACTCGGAATATAATTGAGGTTAAAGAGGGTGAAATTGTGCGTGCCTCTCCCTTGCTCCCTGGCGGTCAGAGGCAAAGAGGTAAGGGACATGTCACTTTCGGTAACCGAGTCAACCAGCTCCCTGATGTGATCGGAAAATTTGTCATGATTTGTAACCGTCAAGACAGGATAGTTTTGCTGGATGTGCGCATTGGGAACTTTTCGGGGTATGCGCATCCCCCTGCCTAACACCTGCGATATAAGAAGCTTGGAGTTAAAGACCTTCTCTTCCATTGGAACAATTTGAAAGACATTGTCAACATCCCATCCTTCCGAAAGCTTGTTCACCGCAAAGATAAACTCAACGCTTCCGCCTGTCTTTTTCGTGCTTGTTTCTTCAATATTGTCGAGTTCATCCTTATATTCCGACTTAGAAACCTTACTTACGACACAAATTGCTTTTTTACGCATCATGTCTATAAGTTCCGAATCCGTACCTTGTGCGCCATTGTGCATCTTCTCATATCTGACCAGAAATGTTATAAATTCCTCGCTTCTTGTTTGAGCATTGTTTTGGGTGGGACAGATAAAGACCGTTATCGGTTTAACCCTTCTTTGTTCCGAAGCATTTTTGTATGCGTACTTCTCACTGTTTTCCAGATGGTTTTTCAGTACCATTTCAAAGCGCTGATCGATCGTAAGTTTTGAGTCGCCTTCATCTGTTTCTGTGTGAATAATCGCATTGATCTTTTTGATATATTTCTGCTCTGTCGCGTCTTTTATGGAGTAATTGTAAAGGATGTCGGCAAAATATTCATTCTGGTTATAGGGTGTGCCGGTAAAGCCGATGTGCCGGGTGATTTTGCTGTTTTCACGTAAAAACTTCATCCATAGCCGTTCGTCTCTTGCTTCACTTTTCTTTCCTTCCGGTCCTTCTTCCCTGTCGAGAACAAGACGATTATCCGCGTATTTCAGATGAGAATAAGCATGGTGAATCTCATCTCCAAGGACAAGGACTTCGTCGGTGTTTTTGAACAATGTGTCGTTGATTGAGCCAAATGTAAAAACCGCGTTAATGTTTTCAATCACAATCGAATCGTCTTCTATCGGGTCATTATCCGTCAGGAGATTGATCGCCTTTCCCCTGTATTTCGACGGGAGTTTGTCATTAAGATCTTTCCTGCTCATCAAGTCCCTGAATTTTTCCCGCAGGCCCTGTTCGATAATGGTTGAGGACGGACCAAGCACCAGAACCCTCTTTGTAAGTCCCATGGCAAGGGAAAGCCAGGCAATGGCGAATATTACGTATGATTTCCCGGTGCCGGTGGCCATGTGTACGACCCCGGACAGACGGTCAGGGAGTGGAAGCTGGCGGAGAAAGCTTTCTTCGGTCCCGAAACACCGCCGAATCTGTGATTTCTCTCGATAGTTTTCTTTTCCAAGATCGGTAATGCTCTTGTAACCGCCGCCCCAGAGATAGATCATGGCCTCTTTAACGGCATCGTACTGATAATCGCGTGATCCAGCCAGCTCACGGACATACTCCTCGATCTCTGAAAAATTGAACCTGTTGTAGTTACACTTCCGGATATTGATATCCAGCGTGTGATCGGACAGGTTCAATCTTTTAATCGCCTTTTGTCTCTTCGTTTTCTTCTCCATGTTATTTTAATCAATCTCATTTTGCATTCTCTCTCCTTGAGAGAAGAAAGGCAGGCATTGCTTGTACCAAAGTTTGAAAAACGTGGGTAAATGCATTTGTCCTAAATTAGCCCCTTTTCCCCCAGGATTGTTTCGTAATCCTTCAGCGACAGCGGACAGTCTATAAGATTCCTGAAATCCTTTTGTGTAAGCTTTAATTGACTTCTAATTTTATCTGACACCTTTCCTGGAATGTTTCCTTTGCCATGTGAGTAATGAACCCTCAATATCTTTCTTCCTTGAAAAGTAAACCATCCATATCGGTGTTTTGTAGACCTTACCTCAAGCTTGAGCTTTTTGAAAATTTTTCCGATCTCGTTCTTTTTTATCTGCATTCAATAATTTCCTCCAGATACTGCAACCACTTTTTGGGCAGACTGCCAAGATTCTCTTTATCTTCCATCAAATCCTCAAAAATCTGAATAATTTCGCTGGAAAGCAAATCTATGGCTTCAGAAGTGGTATCGGCATAAGAAAAAGCCTCTATATCCTCAAAACTCGCAATCACCTTATCTTCTTCAAATTCCAGAGTAATGTAAATAGGAGCTTTTAAGTGATATTTAGGGTGCTTTAAGGAATTAAGCGGAATAATTCTGTATTTCGTGTCAACTGAATAAATAATCTTTTTGCTAAGATCTTTATACTGATCAGGCGTTAGGATGCTTCCTTGCATGTGATCCTCCTTTCAAAAAACATAGTAATTAGTCAGCGGTTTAGGTTGAAGGCTGAAGTATTTCAACCATCCCGCAACGATCGAATCAAGCCATTCAAGACCTTCTCGGGTTCGACTATTTTGGGTTCAATCAGAGATGAATCCTCGTTGCGCAAGAAGCCTAAACGCTTCGATAAATTTAGTTGATAATGTAGCTCCCTCAATGACCCGAAGGCTATGTAAAGAAAACGAAGGTAATCGGCCTGACTGTCACGTGCACAGCCCTCGACGATGTTAGAAGGAACCGAAACCGCTGCCCTCCGCATTTGAGAAGTCAGACCATATATCTCTTCTTTTGGAAACCGTGCGGTTACCCGATAAACCAATACTGCGACCTCGTCAGCCAACTCAAATGCCCGAAGTTTTGTGTGATCCCGCATAATCAGCCCCCTTCAGTCTTTCTCCTTCAGTCTTCTACCTTTAACCTTTCACCTTCTGTACTTCTACCTTCAACCTTCTACCTTACACAACTTACTCTCATTACCATGTTTATCAATGCCAATAACTGCAACGCTTTCCGTCAACCCGGTCATTGTAATTTCGCCGTTATCACTAACATCTTTCGCAAATACGGTCCTGTCCATATCAAAAAGCTTGCCGTCATAATCGACATCCACAAGCAGCATGGCAAGCCCATCAAGCCCCTTCAAACGATCTTCCTGATTATCCAGTATCTTTGTTTCAAACCGCGTGATTTTCAAACCCTGTTTGGTTCTCTCAACCTCAATCTCAATACTCTCATTAAAATAGAACCCTGTTGAATTGATAAGATTGTTGACATTATCCTGAGAGCTCGGCTGTTCTTGTATCTGAAAATTGCGGGACACATCCTCCAGTATCTTGTAAGGAAACTTGAGAAGTTTAAAATGCACATTATCACCGGCGCTGTTTTTCATGGTAGTATCACCGATCAGCGTGCAGGTCTCCGGCGTGATGATATAGTAGTTACCCTTTAGCTTGCCCCCGGACTGCACAATGATTCCCTTGAGATATTTCTCGTCGATCCTGATATTTTTCAGATACTCGTCATTCCAGACAGGGTAAACCTCAACCGGGTCGCCATCCTTTTCGCCGGAGATATTGGTAAGACCGTACTTACCCGACATATCCTTTTCGTCACGGCCGATCTGAAAAAGCCCCAGGACAAAATCGACATAGGCATCCCTGTTTTCTCTGAGCTTCATGATGCGGGAAAAATCATAGGCACCAGTGGAAACGACACAGAAAGGTTTTGGAGGTTTGTCGTATTTCCGGTTTTTCTTTACATCATTGCCGAGGGCTTTCGACTCGCCGATTTTCAGCATTCTCTTTTGCATGGTATAGATCGCATGCTTGCCGAAATCGCAGACAATCCAGCGTCGGCCTAATTTCTCCGCAACCGCGGCCGTGGTGCCGGAGCCGGCGAAGACGTCCATGACGAGGTCGCCGGGATTGGAAGACTGACCCATTATTTGTTCAACAAGCTCTTCTTTTTTTTCCGTTGGGTATCCAGTATTAAAAGCAGATGCTGTGATATCATCCCATAGCGAATCTCGTAAATCATAGTCAGTGCTTTCAATTAAATATTCTGGTTTTCCAGTATTCTTATTAGGCCGCAATCTCTTTTCTTCTATAGCAATTTTTGCCTTTTTCTTATCCCACATCCAATGCCTATTCATTTCCGGTTTTCTTCCGAATAGTTCGTAATCCATCCCTTTACGATATTCTGGCGCATCGAAAGCGTGCCACCGATCCGGCTTGGGTGCATATTTCACTGCTGGTTTAATTAAATGCAAAGCACTTTGGGCATAAAAGAGTATGACATCAATGGCATCATTAAGTCGCGGGACTTGGTCTCGCTCTTTAATGTTTTTTCTAATTCTCCTAACATAAATCTCGTTTCGAAAATTTTCTTTGCCGAAAATTTCATCCATTACTACTCTCATATAATGGTGCATCTTTGAGTCAAGATGCAGATATATAGCCCCATCATATGTCATCAAATCTCGGAGATAAATCAATCTTTCTCTTAATGTCTCAATAAATTCCGCCCGATCGACACGATCCGAATAACTGTCTTCACCTTCCTTCGCAGCAAAATCACTCTTTGTCGCAAACGGCGGATCAATATAAACCAGCTTTACCTTTCCCTTGACCCTGTCCTTGATCAGCGGGTCGGCGTTCCGGTAGCAAGTCTTCAGAAATTGCAGGTTATCCCCCTGAACAATCAGGTTCTGCCAGTTATCATCCGAACCATCCTTTGCCTGTTCAAACATATCAAGCTGTGTCTGACCCGTAAGACTTCCGCCCTTGAAATATCGTTCAAGCTGGAGCGGCGATCCGGCATCCGTCGGAGAAACCTGATTCAGAATGGCGGCCTCGCTTCTTTTCCCCGCATATTCAAGCGTAACAACCTTAGCCCTGTCCAGCTTCGCCACATCAAATTTCTCCGCCAGCCCTGGAAAAAGCTTCACCATCAACTCCGGCGGCGGCTCGGCATTGCTGTTCAACGCTTCGATAATCCGTTTCTTCTCTTCCTCTGTAAGGTCGGTCTTTACCATGTGAAACACTCCTGAATTCTAAATGATCATAGACTAAAAACTCTGCTGCAAGCTGAAATGACCAATGCCGCAATTAACCGGTGGTTTTGAAGTGACAAGCGTAGTGCTGCCACGGGAAAAACAGACCGTGTTAAATCACATTATTATGCCAGACTTCTAAATTGTTCTGCAAGAGTTTGAAGTTTATCTCCATCTATGAAAGTGAGATTGTTGCGAGTCGCATGACTCTCAATTTTTTCACAAATTTTCTCAATTGCATTCTCTGTGAATTTGCCGGAAATGATAATGGCAAACTTTGAAATACGTTGTTTCTGTTTCGTATATAAATCATAAAAAGGCATTTTAAATGCGTCATCAATTTGGCCAAGTATTTGATCAATTTCTCCAGTAGCACCGCCAGAAATATTGCCGAATTTGACTTGGGCTCCCCAGTATTCGAGTTCTTGAAATTCTGTAATTCTCGCAAACAAAATATCTCTACCATATTCTCTTTTTCCGTGATTATATTTGACATTCTGAAACCCAAGTTTTCGAAGAATAGGTAGGACATTCTGTAAAGTGAATTCCTTTTCATTTTCAGTATCCTTGGGTTTCCATAATTCCGCGCCAAGGCGCATTTCAGCAGCACCTTCTATTTCTGCAACAATTTGTTCTGCAATCTTAATTGCCAAATCAAGCTTGTCGGCCTCAACTTCGGTTGAATATGATAAATGAATCCATGCGCCATCGTCTTCATAATGATCAAGTGATACATCGCCAACTTCAATAGCCCTTTCTTCAACTATTGATTTCTTCGCTTCCATATATGGCTTAAAGCCAATAGCTCCATCCCAATACTTACGAGTCCCAAAATCATCAAACTCAACTTTGACTTTATTTTTGTCAATTTTCTTTATGTAGATCGGTATAGTGTCAAGGATTATTATTGATTCTTCGATGCGACAACAAATCTCGAAAATCGCATTACCAGGAAGATCATTAACCGTAGTTTCACCAACGAGTCCCTTTGGTAAATACCATCTCTCTCCATCATCTGATCGAAGATTTTCACCATCAAACGAGATAGAAACTATTTCGTCATAATCTTTCTCTATTTCAATCATATCTTTCCTAATTCAGGGCATATTAGTCGTTTGAATCTGAATCTTCTGACGGAGGATCCGGCCATGGTTCGGGCCGCTGCATTTTTTCAATAATGGCATCTTTATCAAATTTACCGCCATAATCTCTACGTTCAATATGCTCTGAATTGTCCCTGTCTTGTCTTTCTACTGGTGGCCTTTTTTTGTCGTCGCCGTTACCCATGATTTCCCTCCTGAAAATTATAAAAGTCCCCGTGAAGAGATTACTTCTTCTCGGCATTTCCTTAACAACTTCTGTTCGTCAGGCAAATTTGCTTCTTTTTGGCTTAAAGTGTTTTCTTTGTCCTTTAGTCGTTTTAATTCCTTGATTGTCTTGTTCTCATTCGTTATGCCCTTTTTAACGTTAAGCCACAGCAACTCGTAATCTGCCTTGATAAGACTCCATTTTTCTGTGAGAAAAACCATACTCTCGATCATTTTAGGCCAATTAAGGATTGGGAGTGCAATAGCAAGTAATGCTGACATAGCTGATAGTATCTTCCATAACAATTCATATTCGCTCCAAAATCCCCAGCTAGCAACAGCACCGGACGCCATTGCAGCAAGGAAAATTTTGGCCCACTTCTCTCTGGTATAATAACGTCTACTTAAATGAGACCAATATCTATTATTCATGTCAGCATCTAACATCGAATCCCATATTGTCTTTCTCATAGTGACGATCTCATTCTATTGAAACCCAAGCAATGATTTAAATTCTAAGTAAATTTCAGGAACAGTATACCTATTACCAAAAGAAAAAAGGCAATAATACGTATACTATCCCACGATTCCTGAAGCGGTCAGCAATTTTCTTCATTGTTTCCCTCTTCTTGCCATTCATCTACAATCTCTTTCCAATTAATTGTACGTTCTTCCTTTCCTGTCCATACATCCCAGAAATCAGGGTCTTTGGAATCCGGTTGATGCTCTTTTTTTAATTCATTCATATCAACAAGAATCGGAACAGGGGCAGCCCAACCGAGAAGTATAGCTTTTTTTGTGGGTAAAACAGGTAGTTCGTTTAGAATACTGCCGAGATTATCCGGTACAAATCTTTTAACGAGTTCTTGGTCTCTGTCATTGACTAAGCGATGTAATAGAAATGTATTACATTGAGATAGAACTGTGGGTGAAAGCTCTGAGGGTCTTTGAGAGGAAAGTAATAAGCCAAGCCCGAATTTTCTTCCCTCTTTTGCAATTTTTTCAAATGATTGGCTGCATAATCTGGAAGGAGAAAACTCTTCATTGTCGGTATTATATCTACTAATGAAATTGTGTGCTTCTTCCATAACTAAAACAGTTGGCAAAAGTTTTGAGTATTTACGTTTGTATCTCTGTATTGCTTCGAAAATAATCCGAGCCATTACCGCCACTACGATATGAGTAATGTCCGGCGGCACCAATGAAAGGTCAACAACAGTAATTTCTCCATTTTCCGCGTTGCTTTTACCGACATACTTTTCTAACCAGTCAGTAAGAGATATGCCCGTTTCGGTTCCAATAATTGAAGACATACGTGTGTCAGAAAGCATTGTTCGAACACGCATAATAAGAAAATCCAGAAACTGTTGTACATTCTGTTCCTGTGCTAATCTTTCCAAATGATTCGGTAAATCCGCATCTTTGAAATAAACCGGGGAATCTTCATCAGGGCCTTTGTATCTTTCAAATCCGCCGAATAAATCAATGTTCTCATTAATCTTATCAATTATCTGTTGCAAATCCTGTTGTCGAAATGCAGGGTAATAACCTGCGTTATTCTTTCGTCTATTGGTAAGTACAACATCAATTTCATCGATAATATCTTGAATAGCGTCCTTTCTCTCACCAATGATGGTGCTTAAAAATGGTACAAGGCTTTCTTTAGATGCTTCTATAAGTTCCCCACAATTCTGTTTCCCCGGAAAATCGATAAAAGCCGCAGAGCCTGTTTTTAATTTATTTGTAAGTGATACTAAGAAACTAACCAAGAATCTTTTAACCTCAACTTCCGCATTCTTAGCAGTCTGATAATTGCCACTTCTTAATTCTCTCAAAGCGCTTCTTAACAGGGGACGTTGTGTTTTACCGCTTGCTTGACTAATTGAACTCCATTCATAACTGTTCCACATCCAGGCAGGAACCTTCAATTGCTCAAATCCAGTCTTCTTCTCATCAAAAGCGACTTTAAATATTCTAACCTTTCCCGATATCCCATCGAAAGTCTTTGTATATTCTCCATTAGGGTCAAGAATAATAAAACGAGCATTGGGGTTTTTGTCATGCCCTATTTCGTTTTTTACCGCCTCCAGAGACCAGCGAATCAATCCAGCGACAGAACAGGATTTGCCGCTTCCGGTGTTACCCAATACAGCAAGATGACGACCGAACAATTTGTCTGGATCTACATAAACAGGAGCATTTGCAGCAAGAGGTGAATTTCCAATTTTAATCTTTGCATTTTCGTCTTTGTTTTCAACAATTGCTTGCAATTGCTCATGCGTTGGAATTACTACAGCATCACCAACGGAAGGATAACTGTAAACCCCGCGTTCGATTTTATAACCTTTATCTTCTTTCTTTAAAATACCCAGAGGGCTGATAGACATTTTGCGCAAAGGAAATGGTAAATCAACTAAATCAAAATCCTTAAATCCTTTTCGCTTTGGATAAGGTGAATGCTCGATACCAATCCATGAAATCATACCTATTAGCGCCCCGGCTTCATTTGGAAGGAGTACATATCCATTTATTTTCGGGAAAAGTGTAGGGGTGCCGGTGTTCAGGGCGGTATTTTGCGGAGCATTTAAATCCAGAAGTATCTTTATCTCACGCGGAGAAACCGATTCTACTGTTCCAATTGTAAGGTTTCTTAAATCATCATAGGTAATATCAGAAGGGTTCATCTGTCGAGTCTCCTTCTTTTTGGGATATAGAACTATTATCTTTGCCTCTTTTCTCCAGAACGCGCTGTTTCCTCTCTGTGATTCTGTCAATTGCCGCCTTGGGCAAATAATTTTCAACCAATGTCTTTAAATCCGCAAAATGCTCACCAATTAGGAGTGTAAATTGTGAAAGATTGTTGTTTTCTATAAACCTTTGAATTCGACCATTCGCCTTATCCCACGAAATAACAACCAGATGTGTAGACGGTATAGTCAACATATCTGCAAGAATACGGTTTACATGAGAGTCTCCAAACCCATATCCGTAGGTAACTACAACAGAATTTGGACGGCAGACAGCAGTTGAAAAATCACGAAACAATTCAGCATAAGGGAAATAAATCGTTTCGATATCTTTCGCGGAATTGGGATAGATAACAACATGGTCAAAAGGTTCTTCCGGAATACCTGGATGCTTCTCATCTGCACCAAAAGGTAATGGCGCTTTTAATATCTTGTTATCTTCAAACCGCCAATCCAAAGAACCATGAAGCTTTGTATATTTAATCACACCTTCTACGTATCTCGGTTCCCCTCGAATACCTGGCGGATTATAATGATAATCCAATTCCAGTTTATTTGTCCTAAAAACAGGTGTGATTTTACCGGCAAAGCTATCAAGGACAAGTATTCCCGCCATGTCGCAGGCATACTCAATAAAGCGGTCATAATTGGTTGTAATAATATTAAGGCGGTTGCGTGATGCTGTTCTGCTGGCAAAGCTAATTAAAAAAGATTTTAAATAGGTTAAGGCATCCCCTTTTTTTTCGAGGAACTCCTTCTCTGCATTCAGGACTTTCTTTATAAAAGCGATAAGTTTAGCGTCAATATCATCTTTAAGTGTTTTAGCCTTTGCGTCATCACCCTGAATAAGAAGTCCTTTGTAAAGTTCAATAGCAACACGAAGGTCATCTTCGATATTTGCTTCGCCTCGTCCCATTTTTTTTGCCTGTGAATCAGCGCTTTCTTTTATCTGCTTACCGAACTCTATAAACTCTATTCTGTCCATCCCCGGTGCATCAACTTTGGCAAGTGATGTAACTGCAGAGGTTAAGCCAGTTCCAGCTAAGAGAGCAAGGTGTTCGCTTTGAAAAACGGCAGTAAGCCAAGGTTCTATTTTGTCTCTGTATTTCTTTATGTCATCTTCTGAAATATTATCAATGCATTCAGTTTCATTACTGATTTTTAAAATGTGGTTGTTAGACCAGTTTATTTTATTCATATCTTGCCCTCATGTCCTTTTCCATTATGCTCCATTTTTACGAAAATTATAGAATTCTAAATTCCATAGTCAGCATGCCTATTCCCCGAAGGAAAAAGGTGATATACGTATACTATTCTCCGATTCACTTTATCCCGCTGATATCATTTGTATTTGTATTGCACATAAAGCATCAAAGCAAAAGTTTATAATATTAACCCGGCAAAATAATACCCGAGCTTTGTCATGCCGGACTCGATCCGGCATCCAGCGTATTTTCCTGGATTCCGGCTTTCGCCGGAATGACGGCTTTGGGGCATTTGATCCACAGACAATTCTTTTCTTTCATTGCTTTTTCAAATCCCGCAAATATTCCACCAGGGAATGCACCAGAGTGGAAGGATTGTCGGTCCCGGAAGTTTTATGAAATTCTTCAACACGGCGGGCATTGATAATGGCGTTATCCAGTTTATCCTGTATTTTGTTAAAAATATCCTGATCGCCCTTTTGGTATGCAGGAAGATATTTCTCCAATTCTTTGATAACCCTGGAACAGATGGACTTACCGGCAGGGGCATTGAACGGTTTAGTGGTGTATGTAAAATGCAGCAATAACCAAAACTCGAAACAGGGAACCGAAGGAATGGCGAATATTTTACCTCCTTTGCCAAGCCTTGTCCGACGCACTCTATCCAGGGCCGCATCGTATGTTGTATGCCTGTCGCGGTCAAAGACGCAATAGACGCGATCAAATTCCCGTTCCTGTCGAAAAGTCTCAATGGCGAAATTCACAACGCTGAGAGGGTCTGATCCACGACCGCAAATTTTAACATTGGCGTTGTTCAACCGTAATGCTTTTTTTAATTCGGTAAAATAATTTGGTTCGGTCTTTCCCCCCTCACAGACGATGAGTATGACATCATATGGAGCCTTCATCGCCCGCCTGCGGCGCAACGACTCGGCCTTACGTTCCTTTCTCTTGTGAAACAGGTTGTCAGTGCCCATCAAAACCTCAATTCGCCTGGGAACGGTAAAGCGCCATACCTGCCGTATAAATAGCCTTTTTGCAGGGCCTCGCCCTTGCGTGGTTTATAATCCGATAGAGGATAGAGGCGTGTGGCATTTTCCGCATTTTTTTCAACAAACCATACCTGATCCCGCCGCATGAAAGCTTGATCCAGAACCGTGGTATCATGGGTAGTAAAAACCAGCTGGGCGTTGTGCCGATTTGCTTCAGGGCTATGGAGCAAATTTAAAAGAAACCGGACCAGGAGAGGGTGCAGACTTGTATTCAGTTCATCTACAAACAAAACAAAACCGTTCTCCAGGACGTCCAGCCATGGGCCGGCCATGGCAAAAAGCTTGCGGGTGCCGGCAGATTCCTCATCGAAGTCAAGCGCCACACCTTCGCCGGTATCGGAAGATGGATGCATGAAAAACAGCTGTGACAGCTTCTTTCCTTTAAGGTCTCTGGCGATTTCTTCCTTAATACTTTGAGGCAGATCGGAAGGCAGATCGTCCATGGAAAATTCCTTTTTCTCCAGAAAGATATCGGCAATCGACGGATCTGCCGCATTCACAAACTTGAGAATTTTCTTTTTTTTCTCTTCTTTTTCACATTCGTCAGCGCTGAATCCATGACTGATGCTTGTTCCTTGAGCAAGGACAACCAGCTTGTGGTCAAACCAGTTGAAAACCGGCTTAAGCTGTTCGTTGTTCAGTTGAATCGCGGTTGAAAGGAAAAGAGCGTTACTTCGGGTTGCTTTCTGCCAGACCTTGCGGAGACCGGTAAATTTGGGACCAAAATACCAGATATCCTTTTTTGTTTCAGGATCGTAGTTACGTTCAAACCATTTTTGAGCTCTGCCTTCGGGATAGGCGAACAACCATTCCCCGGTTACTCTTTCGGAATTGACGGCAAAACCATACTGGTAACGGATACCGTCCTTGATGAACAGGACTTCAAATTCGGAAGGGTTGCGGCTGCTTTGCCGGTTAAACAGAAACGGTGTTGCGTCAATTTTCTCACCTTCCTGGCTTTCTTTGGCTGATGACACGACAAATTTTTTCATGAAAGCAATGGCATGAATCAGATTGCTCTTACCTGCGGCGTTTGGGCCGTAAACAACGGCGGAGCGGAGAAGGCGCGGAAAATTTGGTACAGGCGAAACAAAAGTGTTCTCTTTCTGCAATTCGGCAGCGGTGTTTGCCGTCAGTGTTAGCGACTGGGTTGGCAGGAAAGACCGGTAATTCGTGACGCTAAATTCAATAAGCATGATAAACCCCTTTAAATTAATTTAACGCCCATTATTGCATAAAAAATGCAAAAAGCAAGGTAAAACTGCATGGTCTCAATCAGTGCCATTCAACTGCAAACGCATTGTTTAAAAATCTGTCCATCACATCCTTCTTTGTCTCGCCATCCTGCCCGGGTCGCAGGTTGAACTTGTTCAGCCTCAAAAAGCGGTAGCCATAGCTTTCAAGCTCTATCTGGCGGCTGATGTCGTAATCGAGGTACTCCTGGGAAAAATTATGTTTGGTCACGATATCCGGGTTTTTGGTGTGGTATTCGACGCCGTCATATTCGAGGATCAGGGTCTGTTCTTTACCGCCTTTTGAAAAGGTCATAAGAAAATCAACCCTGTATTTTGGTATCTGCCTGGCGTATTCGGCCCGGATGTATTCTCCTATCTTGAACTGGGGAATGATTTTGACAAATTCCCTGTGTGTTTTCACGAAATTCGTGCTGATCAGGAGGTTATAGAGATCTTTTTCCGGTGGCGATTCGAAAATTGACGTGTCTTCTATGAAAAAATCATTCTTTTTGTTTTCATCAAGGAGCTTTTCATAATGTTTCAGGGCATCACCGAGACGGGTTTTACTGTATTTGTTGATCGGCATGCTGTGAACAAAGATCATTGTGTCCCTGGCGCGGCTGAACCCCACATTGAGCCGCTGCATCTTTAACTTTCTGGGGTTATCCGCCGTGCCGCCGATGACCGGATAGATACCCCCTAAATCAGCGTTGCCATACTTGCTGTCTTCCACAAGGGAGTAGTACACAATATCGCGTTCTTCGCCCTGGACATCGCCCACAAACCATACGGCCATATCGTGGTTCTTTTTCAGTTCGGGCATATTGAGCTTTTCGTTCAGTGCCTGCTCCATTCTTGCCTGCTGATCCTTGAAAGAGGTAATAATGCCGACACTCCCCTTAAAGCCGTTTTTAATCCGCGACGTTAAATCATCGATAATGGAATCGATCTCATCGAGGTTCACATTGCTGCCCGAATTGCCCCTGGTTTCCACGGGGATAAACTGCAGGACCTCGCCTATCGGTTTGGTGCGGATGCGGTTGACATTGAGATCCAGCATGGCGGGCTTGTAAAAGACCTCATTTGAATAATCGATTATTTCAGGAAAGCTCCGGTAATGTTCACGGAGAGAAGTGGTGTAATTTGCGATGGCCCTGGCAAAACTCAAGGTTGACGTGCGGATGTTGAAGGTTTTGAGCCAAAGGATGGCGCCGGCGTTATCCTGGAGGGGCCGCAATACGGGTTCGGCTTCCTGTTCGTCTTCATCTATCTCTCTGGAAACTTCCCGAATCAGCTCATTCTCCTCCTGATCTGTTGCCGATACGTTGTAATCATACTGATAGGCATCGATGATATCCCTGAAATAAGCGGATGAATATTTTGAGTTCACGTTGATTGCGCCGACAGCGCCATACTGGTATTCATCGCCAAAGACAACAACCTGCTTTGCCCGCAGTACAAGGGAGATTGACTCGGCAATAGAGACCTGAGACGCCTCATCGATGACAAGAAGATCGATCAGATCTTCGTCCATGGGAAAGTGCTTCGATATCATGTCGGGTTCGGCAATAATTCCCGATATGTTTTCCAGGAGTACACGGGCCTGCGTGCTTGTCAGTCTTTTTCCGCCGTTAAAAGAGACCTTGATCTTGGCGATATCTCCCAGGAAATTGTTGAGGTTCTTCAATCGAAGATCGTTCTGATATTCAACCCGTTTCTGCCTGATCGCATAAAATGCATCGAGGTCTTCATTTTTCAGTGATTCAAGCCCCGTTGTTTTTGAAAGTCTGTAGTGAAGTTGAATCCATCTCCAGATATCGGTTTCAATTCCCGCAAGGTTATTGAGCCGGGAGAGAGAGCCCAGCTTCTTCTCTGTGATTTGCAGTTTGGAAAGGATTGGCCCATAGTTTTCAAACAGCCCTGTGATGGAATTGAAAAGATCCGCGTCAACCTTCCGGAGCGTATCCTTCACCCCTTCAAGAGTGTCGTAAACCTCGGAAATACTTACCTCTTTATTCTCACTGATTTTCCGGTATTCATCGATGATATCCCGGTGTTTCTTCAAAGAGACGGCTTTTTGAAGAGCTGAAATTCCGTCACACGCCATATCCAGCGTAAGTTCACCTGCAGGCACATTTTTTAAACGGGCGATTTCTTCAAGAATCCGGATGTGTTTCAGGCTCTTTAAAGATTTGATTAATCGTTCCAGCTCCTTTTTATCGGGAGATTTCCGGAACAGCTTTTTGAAAAACGCGCTGGGGATATCGCCGGACTGTAGTGCGGAAATCGGTATATCCTTTTTGAACGCGTCCGAGGATGTTTTGATCAGGTCGATAAAGGACACCGGAATTTCGGTCAGGATTGTCTCAAACTCCGAATTCTCGTCGGATCGAAGATTGATCTCTTCACATGCATTAAGAAATATCGGAATATCTTTGCGTCGCTTTAGAAGAAAATTGAGCGAGGGCAGGCTGATATCCCTGAAATTATCTATGCCCGCATCTTCCGTGAAATCCAGTATTTTTTTAAAATCGATTATTGCCGAACTGTCGATCCCGGGAAGTGACAAGTCTTCCTCAGAAAATCCTCTGGAGCTGACGAGATTGTTCTGTGTTTGCTCAAATTCAAACAGATTATGAATGTTTCCCCGGTATTCATCGGATGAGGAGAGCTGTTTTTCCAGCTTACCGGCAACATCCCTTTTTAACTCTTTTTCATCCTGTTCGGCGGCCTGTTCGTTATAGTCATTGGCGCGGCCGGCTGCGGCGTTTATCACCGCGTTTTGAAGAGAGTTCTCAAGACCGTTTATTGATCTGCCGTTTTTGGACAGCCTGATGATGGATGGTTTGGCTTTTGGGTGAAGGTTTCGGAATTTGTCCGTGAGCATCCGGTCGATCACATCGAGGGCCTGTTTTTTATGGGATGTTATTACAATGGATTTTCTTTCCTGATTGGCCCAATAAGCAATCGCGGCAATCGTATGGGATTTTCCCGTTCCGGGCGGGCCGTCAACGACAACGATTTTATTTTTGGGATTATTAAGGGCAAGGAGGATTCTTCTCTGGGAAGCATTCAGATTTAACGGGCTGTCAGAGATGTACCTGCCAGCGCTTTTAAGCGGATATTTCTCCTTGAATTCGTTATCCACCTTGTCCTGAGTGTTTTCCACGTTTCCGCCGATATAATCTGAAATAAAATCGACGAATTTGCTTTCTCCGCCCGATTCAAGGTGCGTCATTATTTCCGAATAATCCAGGAGCTTTTTATTCTCATTCCGAACGACCTGAAATCCGATGCGGCATTTAATATCCGGGTAAATTTCCTTTGGGGCCTTAATCGGCCTGAAATGAGACTCCAGCACAAAAGGTTCATTCCAGCCGTACTGAGATTGCAGGAACACCTCTATCCCGCCAAGATTGGAAGAGGCGTTATCGAGGGTTGAAGACCGAGGGGTGGTAAGAACTGCCGGGAATTTGAAATAATTAACCGCCGGTGTATTGATCAGCAAAAGATCCCGGTCAAAGGAAACCACGACTTCCTTATTGCCGAGAACCGGATTAACCTCCACGAAATATATGGGGTACCCTTCACCGGTGTTTTTATCGTCCCGTTTGCGCAGTTCGTGAAAAAATAAATAGATTGTCCCGACGGTGTTATACCTTGCGTATTTTTGAATACTGGTAAACAGGTCATATAAGACTATGTCGTCAATGGTTTCCTTGAAATACTTTTTGATACTGTCAAGATATTCTTCCCCGGTTTGGTTATCGCGCGCGATAGCCTGAAGCGCGTCAAAATGTTTTTTCAGGTAATTGACAGAATTGAAGGTTGAGGCAGGAATATGCTCAATGCCAAGCTCCCCTTTAAGACGGTTTATCTTTCTTTCCTGCAATTCTACGAGGATGAGTTCGATCTGCTTTCTAAGGGCAAGGTTGTATTTACGGCAGCCATCAAAAAATGTCCGTGAATTCTGTTTTTCGATCTCTTGTTCTGAAAGGTCGGTGTTATCAGCGGCCCGCAGTCCTTTTTCGGTTGCAATAAAGACGACATCCCGCTCGGCCACCTTTTGAATTTCCTGCTCAATACATGATTTCAGATATTCCGGGCCAAATTTATCAGATAATGCCTTGTTGATCTCCAACAGGACTTCATCGCCTGAAAGCGAAAGAACGTGCTCATTATTTTTTACTGTAAGAGGGGCGCTGTCTCCGGTCTTTATCCTTTGTAGAAGTGTATCTTGAAACTCTTGGAATATTGCCAGATCAAGGGTCAGCTCATTGTTTGTCCATCGGTAATTTATGAGTGTCCTGAAATTGAACCTTGTTTCAGTAAATGCCGCAAAGTAATTGAGGATGTTTGCAGATAATCTAATTGCGCTTTTTTTGTTTGGCATTGGATCCATCCCTCAGGTTCGCCGGATCGATAATTCCTTCTCTGATTCAAAGCATAGATACATTCGTAATAGCTCAATAAATAGGGGCAAACTCCGGTATGTAAAAGTGATTGTGAATCTTAGCCATTCACGGCTTGAAATTGGAAATTAGAAATTTTGGAGAGATGAAACGAATTTACGAGTTGACAGGCTTCGGCGTGAGCTC
>JAUWNZ010000121.1 GCA_030612385.1 Pseudomonadota bacterium
TCACTCCCACCTGCCACCGCCCCTCCTCTTCAGGTCGATATACCCCACACGACCCCGCTCATTAATAAATGAACTGAGAAGCCAGCTTACCGCGCTTATTATAAGTGAACCAAATACCGCCGACCAGAATCCCAGGACATTGAAACCGGAGATCACGCCGGAGACCATCATAAGAAGCAGTCCATTTATCACGAGGGTAAAGAGGCCAAGGGTCAGTATATTTATGGGAAGCGTCAGAAGAATGAGCAGCGGGCGGAAAAAGGCATTCAGTATGCCAAGTATGGCCGCAGCCCAAAAAGCGGCGAAGAAACCGCTTACCTGAATTCCATCGAGAAGATAGGAAGCAGATATTATCGCCGCCGTCAGGATCAACCACCTCACAAAAAGTCCAATCATTTTAATTTCCTGTTCTGACTCGTCGAGATAGCGGAGCTTTTTACGAGTGCGTTAAATCATTGAAGGTTTGCAGATAATCTCCCTCACCTTAAGATTAAATATCCTGGCGCTGTTGGCCGGTCGGAGTACAAGAGCAGTATCGGCGCCTTTTTTGGTTCCTCCTATCGATATGACATCCTTATCTGTTCTCACCTTTCCCGCATCGGCGGCCATCAAAGCCAATTCAACTGCCACTTTGGCGCCCTGACCAAACATTCTCAGGGTATGGGCGATAATTTCATCTACCTGATAAGTGGAAAGTTTCTCTCTTATACCACGGCCGATACCGCCGAATGCGTGTGAGCAGGTAAGAACGGTTACCCCTTTTGACTCCAATTCCTGCCGGGACTCCTCGGCCATTTCCTGAGAATCAGGTTCCACAAATCCAGTATAATGCGTCACAGCGATAACCTTGATATCCGGATTGAATATCTCCAATGCGTCAAAAGCTGTTTTCCCGCTTCGAGTTGCAATAAGAACTCTGTCGATATCAAGTTCCTTTGCACGCTGAGAGACGGCTTTTAGAACAGCGCCGGTATTCTCCTGCCCGGGTTCTTTGAAGTAACGACACCTGACATCTTCGTACAATGATAAATCGGTCATGAAAATTACCTCCCTTTAGTAAAGTTTGACAGTCAATTAAGACAGTCTCACAAAAAGTCCACGCAATGTCATTCTGAGGAGCCCTTTGCCCATGTCATTCTGAGGAGCCCTTCGCCCATGTCATTCTGAGGAGCGAAGCGACGAAGAATCTGGAACTCAGGGTAAACTCCGCGACGAAGAATCTCAATAGTATCAGATTCTTCGCTATCCCCTTCGTTATACTCAGGGCTTCGGCTCACCAGACGCTGTCCTGAGCGAAGTGAAGGAATGACAAAAGAGTGTTTTGCAGACTTTTTACAAATTCACCAATTAATATACTATCATTTTTGAAGGTGGATAAGAAGGCTTTTTTACGATTTCCGTGACTACTCAGCCACTAAGACACCAAGGCACTAAGATTAAGTTAGCGCCTTTCGGGCTGCGATTATATTGTTTTTTCGTAGGGGCGATCCTTGTGATCGCCCTGATTAGGGCGAATACAAGATTCGCCCCTACATTGTGCCGATAAAACAATAACAGCCTTCAGCCTACAGCCTACAGCCTACAGCCTACAGCCTAAACAACCTGATATTACCTTGACATCCGGGCTATCCTGTATAACTTAACAGAAGAATTACAACAAAGGGGGAGACAAAATGGATACCGGTAAATTAACTCAAAAATCGCAGGAGGCGATGCAGGATGCGCAGACCAAGGCCGTTCGTTATGGTCACGTGGAAATTGACGGAGAGCACCTGCTGCTCACGCTCTTAGAACAACCGGAGGGACTCCTGCCTCGTCTTTTGAAGAAGATGGATATCCATGTCGATTCATTCAAGGCAAGAATCGAACATGATCTTGAGAAAAGACCAAGAGTGTCGGGTCCCGGGGCAGAGCCGGGTAAGATATATGTTACTCAGAGACTTAATAAAATTCTGGTCAGGGCGGAAGATGAGGCAAAGCACCTCAAAGATGAATATGTATCGGTGGAACATCTTGCCCTGGCGATGATCGATGAAGGCGTTTCTTTTGCCGCGGGCAGAACATTCAAGGAATTCAATGTCACCCGGGAGCGGTTTCTCGAAGCGCTTACCTCCGTGCGCGGCCACCAGCGGGTGACAAGCGCCATGCCTGAAGGAACATATGAAGCGCTGGAGAAATACGGCGTCGATCTCGTTGCCGAGGCAAGGCTGGGAAAACTCGATCCGGTAATCGGCAGAGACAGTGAAATCCGGCGCGTTATTCGTATATTGTCCCGTAAAACAAAGAACAATCCGGTTCTTATCGGTGAGCCCGGTGTCGGCAAGACCGCTATCGTCGAGGGGCTTGCCCAGAGAATAGTGCGCGGGGATGTTCCTGAAGGACTTAAAGATCGCTCCATATTTTCTCTTGACATGGGCTCTCTCATGGCGGGAGCAAAGTACAGAGGGGAATTTGAAGAAAGGCTTAAGGCGGTGCTGAATGAAATAAAACAGAGTGAAGGGCACACCCTCTTGTTTATAGATGAGCTGCACAATATCGTTGGCGCTGGAAGGACGGAGGGTTCACCTGATGCGGGGAATCTCTTAAAGCCTATGCTTTCCCGGGGTGAACTCCATTGTATAGGCGCCACAACACTCGACGAATATCGCAAGCACATCGAAAAGGACGCCGCCCTCGAGCGCCGATTCCAGCCGGTGATGACAGAACCTTCCACAGTGGAGGACACCATCTCCATCTTGAGAGGGCTGAAGGAACGTTATGAAGTGCATCATGGTGTGAAGATTCAGGATAATGCCATTGTGGCGGCGGCAACTCTATCCGATCGATATATAAGTGATCGTTTTCTGCCGGACAAGGCGATAGACCTTGTGGACGAGGCATGCGCAATGATCCGCACGGAGATAGACTCCATGCCGGCTGAATTAGATGAGGTGACTCGCAGGGTTATGCAATTAGAGATCGAGGAGGCAGCTCTCAAAAAGGAGAAGGATAAAGCGAGCAGTGAGAGATTGGAAACACTGCGTAAGGAACTTGCCGATCTTAAGGTGGAGGCAGATTCCATGAGGGCTCAGTGGGAGTCGGAAAAACAGGCTATTCAGAAAGTTAGAGGATTGCGTGAAGAGATCGAACAGTTGAGAAGAGAGATCGAGCATGCCGAGAGAGAATATGATCTGGACAGGGCTGCGGAACTCAAACACGGCAGGCTTCCCGAAATGGAACGTCGCCTCAGGGGGGAAGAAGAAAGGCTTGGAGAAAAACAGGGAAGCAAAAAGCTTTTGCGTGAAGAGGTCACCGAAGATGAAATCTCCGATATTGTATCACGCTGGACAGGCATCCCTGTAACACGGCTCAAAGAGGGGGAAAGAGAGAAAATATTGAAACTCGATGAGATTCTCCATAAAAGGGTTGTGGGGCAGGATGAGGCCGTCTCTCTTGTGGCCGATGCAGTTATCAGGGCGCGTTCAGGAATAAAGGATCCGAGCCGACCTATCGGCTCTTTCATATTTCTTGGCCCGACAGGTGTGGGGAAGACAGAGCTTGCCAAGACGCTTGCGGAGGCCTTATTCGATTCGGAAGAAAACATGACACGCATCGACATGAGTGAATATATGGAAAAGCACACCGTCTCAAGGATGATAGGCGCCCCTCCGGGATATGTTGGTTATGAAGAGGGCGGGCAGTTGACCGAGGCGGTGCGGCGAAAACCTTATTCGGTGATCCTCTTTGACGAAATCGAGAAGGCCCATCACGATGTCTTCAATATACTCCTGCAGATTTTAGACGATGGCCGCGCCACCGATTCCCACGGAAGAACGGTTGACTTCAAGAATACCGTTATCATAATGACATCCAATATAGGTTCCCATTATCTCATCGAAGGCGTTACCGATAAGG
This sequence comes from Pseudomonadota bacterium, assembly GCA_030612385.1. Classification (GTDB taxonomy): domain Bacteria; phylum Desulfobacterota; class Syntrophia; order Syntrophales; family JADFWA01; genus JAUWNZ01. Next base: position 3,895 of record JAUWNZ010000121.1, read on the forward strand.
GAACAATAATGGAAGGCGCAAGAAAAGAGGTAATGAAGGAGATGCGGCTCCATTTCAGACCGGAGTTTCTGAACCGCGTGGACGATATAGTTATCTTCAAACCCCTTACACAGGAAGAGATTGAAAAGATCGTAATTTTATTGACTGAAGAATTGAAGAAACGTCTTGCCGATCAGGCAATTGAACTTGAGATAGATGAGTCTGCGACCAGATTCATTGCGCACAAGGGTTATGACCCTGTCTATGGCGCAAGACCACTTAAAAGGTTGCTGCAGCATGAACTCGAAACAAAGGTAGGGCGGGCTATAATCTCGGGTAATGCAGGGGAAGGATCAAAGATAGTTGTATCGACGAAGGACGAAAGCTTAAATGTGGAGATTGTGTCTCAAACCCCTTCATCTTTCCAAAACGATTGACAGGATAAGTAAAAGAATGTAATTTATTTTGTAACTGTTCACCGCAGGAAAACGCGGAGCCGGCAGAGATGATTAGTTGGTTGCCGGAAATGAATCAAGAATCAACTAACAAACGACATGATTCCACCTTCTGATACGAAAAACTTAAAATTAGAGCGAAATAACTCTAACTCCCGGCTTACAAGGCTAATTTCTCTGCGCTCTCTGCGAGCTCTGCGGTGAACGCTTACGGAAAAAAATTCATTAGAGTTGCCGCAACAGGTTTCGGCAGCGGGTTCATGCCTTTTGCACCGGGGACCGCGGGAACGATAGTCGGGATTCCTTTATATCTGATTTTTTCGCATCTTTCCTGGCCTCCTTACCTGATATGGGTA
>JAUWNZ010000283.1 GCA_030612385.1 Pseudomonadota bacterium
AATGTCCTGGGATTCTGGTCGGCGGTATTTGGTTCACTTATAATAAGCGCGGTAAGCTGGCTTCTCAGTTCATTTATTAATGAGCGGGGTCGTGTGGGGTATATCGACCTGAAGAGGAGGGGCGGTGGCAGGTGGGAGTGATGGATCTTACACCGGCGATGAGACAGTATGTTGAGATCAAGGAGAAACATAAGGACTGTATCCTCTTTTTCAGGATGGGTGATTTTTACGAGATGTTTTTTGAGGATGCGGTAACCGCCTCTAAGGTCCTGGAGATCACTCTGACATCGAGAAACAAGGGGAAGGAAAACAGTATTCCCCTCTGCGGCATCCCCTATCATGCAGCCTCAGCTTACATAACAAAGCTCCTGAAAAATGGATTTAAGGTGGCCATCTGTGAACAGGTGGAAGATCCTAAAAAGGCAAAAGGGCTAATCAAAAGAGAAGTTGTGCGCGTCGTAACACCGGGGCTCACCGTTGATTCCGACAACCTTCACGCCAGGGAAAATAATTTTCTGGCCGGGTTCTCGATGAGAGACGGTACGCTTGGACTGGCCTTTATCGATGTTTCCACCGGTGAGTTCCGTGTGGCCGAGTCGAATGATAAGGAGTTCTTTCTGAATGAGCTCGCCGGCCTCGATTTCAAAGAGATCGTTATTGAAGAGAATTTAAAGAAAAACAACTTCCTGAAGTCGTTCCCGAGGCGCTCGGTAAATTATTTCCCTTCCGATTATTTTGATCATGATGCTGCGGCTGTCACTCTTAGAGAATATTTTCCGGAGGATGTCCTGACGAGGATCGATGTAAAGGGGCATCCGGCAATGACGGAAGCAGCCGGCGCAGTTCTCAGGTATGTGACGGAGACCCAGAAAGATCACCCCATTCATATCAACGACATCAAGTGGCATAACACAAAAAGCCACCTGGTTCTGGACGATATCGCCAGGCGAAACCTCGAATTATTTACCACGATCGGAGGCGATTCAAAGACCGGTTCGCTCATAAATGTCCTGGATGAGACGACCACTGCCATGGGCGGCAGGAGGCTTCGCTGGTGGCTCAGCTATCCCCTCGTCGATCCGGAAAAGATAAGAGAAAGGCTGTCCGCTGTATCCGGGATAAAGGAGCAGCATCTATTGAGAGAAGATCTGCGAAGGGCTCTTTCAGACATTTACGATCTGGAGAGACTGGGAAGCAGGGTCTCGATGAAGGTTGCAAGCGGGCGGGATCTGATTGCCCTGAAGACTTCGCTTCAGGCACTGCCGGATATAAGAAAATTGATCTGTGAATCAGGGTCTCTCCTTATCTCTTCGATTTATGAAGGGATCGATGAGATGCGGGATATTGCCGACCTGATAGAGAAAGCCATCGTTTCCGATCCCCCTATTACCATTCGCGAGGGAGGTGTCATAAAAGAGGGTTATGACGGTGAGTTAGATAAACTGATCTCTCTTACAAGAGACGGCAGGGGATGGATAGCGGCGCTCGAGGATAAAGAGCGGAAGAAAACGGGAATCAATTCTCTCAAGGTGGGATACAACAGTGTCTTCGGATATTACATAGAGGTTACCAAAGCCAATACAAGCCTGGTTCCCGATGATTATATCAGAAAGCAGACCCTTGTGAATGCCGAAAGGTATATAAATCAGGAACTGAAAGGATATGAATACACAATCCTCAATGCCGAGGACAAGAGAAAAGAGAGAGAATATGACCTTTTTATAAAGATAAGGGATGGGCTGACAAAAGAGATTAAGAGGATACAGAAGACGGCCTCGCTCCTTGCCGATCTCGATGCGATTGTCTCCCTGGCTGAGGTGGCTGAAAAATATGATTACTGCTACCCCAGCGTGGATGACGAAGACATAATTGATATAAAGAATGGGAGACACCCCGTTGTGGAGAGGATGCCTCTGACCGAAGGCTTTGTGCCCAATGATATCCGTCTTGATTGTGATAAGAACCGGTTCCTCATCATTACCGGTCCCAATATGGCCGGTAAATCCACCTATATCAGACAGGTGGCGCTCATAACGCTGATGGCCCAGATGGGCAGTTTCGTGCCGGCATCGGAGGCGAGGGTAGGGGTTGTGGACAGGATATTCACACGCGT
>JAUWNZ010000267.1 GCA_030612385.1 Pseudomonadota bacterium
CCGCGTCCTTCCGGCAATCTCATCGGTGACCAGCGTGCCGTTGGTTGCCAGCACCATGCGCAGCCCTTTTTGATCTCCATAAGAGGCGATTTCAAAGATATCATCCCTGAGATAAGGTTCTCCACCGGTCAGGATAATCACTGGCTTGCTGAAGGCTGCTATATCATCGAGGAGTCTTAGGCATTGATCGGTGGAAAATTCCCCTTCATATGGGCCATATTCGGATGATGCCCTGCAGTGGATGCATGATAGATTGCATCTCTGCGTTACCTCCCAGGCGATCATGCGGAGGGTATGAGGTAAAATTGCAGAATTGCCGGTATGATCCATTACCAACTAAGCCTTTCCCGTATCAGCTCAATAAATAGGGGCAGTGAAACGAAAAAGGACTTCACCGCAGAGCCGCAAAGGACGCAGAGTAAAAAAATTCGTTGTTGTTAAAAGAATGGCAAGGGAAAACCGTTTTGTTTCCTGCTGAATACATTTTAATTGAGGTCAGAAAAAAAGAAATATCCTCTGCGTCCTTTGCGTCTTTGCGGTGAAAATATGATTGCAAAGATTCATTACCCCTGCTTATTGAGCTATTACACAAAATTGTTTTTTTCTAACCACTGAACCTTGAACCTGAGAAGTTACGTTATATACGTGAAAAACACATAGCGTACGTGAAAATCCCCGATATTTTTTTGTCATTGCCAAGAATCAAAAATTTGCTCAATGGTAATTAGTTGTATGAAATACACTATAATAGTGAATCTTATCAATAATGGAAAAGAATGGCAACATGAATACTAATCTGGTATATAAATTGCGCTACAGAAAAGGGAATGGAGACCTAAAGGTCTCAGTTACACGAGCTTCATTTATACTCTACACGGCCACAGATTACGCTTTTTGAGCCGGTCAAAATTGCACAGTATATGTAGCGGAAGGCTTTAGCCTTCCATAAAGGGTATGAAGGTCGGAGTTAAAGAGTAGTTTTTTCGTGTGCTTTGTGGTGAAAAAATACGACAGAAAAATCTCAAGTTATGGCAGATTACAGTATAGCTGCAATATATTTGGGTAGGGGCGGCTTCAGCCGCCCGGCGATGAAGGGTGGCGTCTTTGATAAATAATCATCTGTTGAGTATCTTTGCCATAGTTGTGGGCGCCGCTATAGGCAGCTTTCTGAATGTGTGCATTTATCGAATTGCCGCGGGAAAATCTATTGTGTTCCCTCCTTCTTTCTGTCCGAACTGTAAGCATCCCATAAGGCTCTATGACAATATACCGATCATAAGCTACCTCGTCTTAAGGGGGAGGTGCAGGAATTGCAGTGAAAAGATATCGCTTCGCTATCCGGTTGTTGAGTTGATAACCGCTTTGCTGGCGTTGCTTCTGTTCCGGGAATATGGCCTTACCTTACAATTTCTCTCGGCTTTTTTATTTACGTGCGCCCTGATTATTATCGCATTTATAGACCTGAAACATCAGATTATTCCCGATGTAATTACACTGCCCGGGATTGTGTTCTTTTTCCTGTTAGCGGTCTTTCTCATGGATGTTCCCTTTCTTGACTCCATTTTGGGGATTTTAATCGGTGGGGGTTGTCTCTACATTGTTGCTGTAGTATATCAACTTGCAAGGAAAAGAGAGGGCATGGGCGGGGGCGATATAAAACTGCTGGCGATGATCGGGGCATTTTTAGGCTGGAAATCCCTTTTGTTCGTCCTGCTTGCGAGTTCTTTGTTAGGCGCCATTGTGGGGGTTTCTGTTATGATTTATAAAGGGAAAGACATGAAATACGCCGTTCCCTTTGGGCCGTTTTTATCCATTGCCGCCGTGGCCTATATATTTTTTGGTGAGAGAGTGACAGGGTTTCTATATTATTATTGAAAGCGGGGAGAGGGGGCGAAGGAAAAGAAATGAGTTGTCAAAAGGGATTTACCCTTGTAGAGATAGTGATTGTGGTCGCTCTGTTAGGGATTCTGGCAGCTATTGCAGCGCCCAATCTCCAGCCCTATATGGCCCAGAGAAGGCTGAACGGAGCAGCCAGACAGATTATGTCGGATTTAATGGCAGCGAGGATGAAGGCGGTCAGTCTTAACCAGAAGGTGAAGGTTTCCTTTGGAAGCAATCATACATATCAGACATGGAATGACGCAGATGGCAGCGGAACCGTTGCCGACAATGAAGGTGATGATATTGTAAGGGATATTCATCCTGATTATCAGGATGTAACATTTATCGCATCGGCTAATCCGGTTTTCCAGCCGAGGGGAACGGTGTCACCCTACAGTAAGATAACCCTACAAATTCCAGTCGGGTCAAAAAAATATGTTAAGGTTGCCTCTACCGGGCGTGTAAAAATAGATGACACACCATAAATTATGTG
>JAUWNZ010000213.1 GCA_030612385.1 Pseudomonadota bacterium
TCTGCTGGAGGAAAAATTCACCTGTGCCCGAAGCACATTTGTTTCCGGTCTGCACCGATGTTATCCTTCCATCTCTTCCGAGAACGTATACCATAAAGGTCTCTCCGCCGGCGCTGACGATGGCATTAAAGTGTTTCCCCTCGCCATTTAGATGTAAAAGGGCGGTCTCAATGGCTTCCGGCTCTGAGATGGAGGAGAGATTGACAAGATGTCGGAATTTTCTGCCTGTTATGGCGATCTTAGAGTAGCTTTTTATATCTACTTTCTTAATCGCTCTCAGGATGGCCTCTTGAGGGTTGCCGTTGTGGGGTTCTATAAGGATATCCGTTGTGGATGCCGGTTTGCCGTCCCTGCCTGCGCGCAGTCCTGCAACTGACAGTGTCGTGGCTCCTATACATATACCGAGTGATTTCATATCAGCAAAAGATCCTCCTCAATTCCGAAATGTCTTCACAGGAAAAATCGGGTTTGAGTGAAAGGAGGGTATTCCTGCTGTCCAGCCCATTAAGAAATGCGCAGCTTAAAACACCGGTATTTCTTGCCAGCAGGATGTCGTTGACCCCGTCTCCTATTACCACGGTGTGGTCCGGCGCTGTCTTGAATCTCTTCAGTATCGGGGGCAGCAGGCGGGGATCCGGCTTTTTATACGGGGTGTGGCCGGCGCCGATGATCTCATCGAAATAGTCTGCGATTTTTAATCTTTCGGCTATTCTTGACGTAAAGATGTGACGTTTATTGGTAAGGATAATTTTTTTTTTATCCTGAAAATGACTGAGCGCGCTCAGCACGCCTGGGTAAAGTTCCGTTGTGTCGAGCATGTGTTTTCTATAATGGGAGATGAATATCTCCATAGCTTCATCAAATCTACCTTTGTCTTTATCGCCGAGGGATCTTCCGATAAGCTTTTCAACACCGTCTCCCACGAATTCAATTATCTTTTCCTTCTTCAGGACAGGAATGCCAAGGGTCGTAAGTGTGTGATTCACCGAGGCGGCAATATCATTACCCGAACTTACAAGTGTTCCGTCAAAATCAAATATCATCAGGTCAATTTCCGTCATTTCCTCACACCCACCTGTCAGATCTTCTTTTAGCCTCGTATTCGGCCTTCAGGGCTATGTGTGTCGCCTCTGCGATATGTTCCGCCTTTGTCCACTCCTCAAATTTTATGTCAACGCCAAAGATGCCCGCCATTTCATCAGTGTCATCTACAATAGGCGCAGATATTGTTATACATAATGCGCCGGTCATCTTTGATATGTAGAAATCGGTTACATGTACCCTGCCGGTTTGCGCCGGTTTAATAAACCATTCTCTGTCCGTCTGGTCGATTCCTACGCCAAAGTTTTCATATTTTGTCCTGTCTGCAATACTGGTGATATTCCGTGTCGTCTTTTTGCCATCCATATTCACAATATAGGCAAATTGTATGGAGGGGTTCTCATCGATGAACTGCTGCATAACCGGTTCCTGAAGCTTCGAAACCATCGTCTTCATGGCTGGATCTTCAAGTATCTGTTCCACAACTGCAACGGCAGCCTGGGAGACTTCATACTTTATCTTTTCAAGGTCGGACATGAATAGTTCCGGGAGAAATTTTCGAGCCATCTCTTCCACCTCTTCATGTGAGATACTGGTAATTCTTCCCGATTCATACTGTTTTGTAACCCATTTTCGGATCTTTGATATGCCGGGATGTCTTTTGTCAATAGCATCCTTTCCCCTGAGACCGAGATTCAGATTCAGCCAGTACGCTATTCCGGCCTTTCCCGACTTATCGGTAATCGCTGACACAGCCGGTCTTTTCAATATCCTATCGGTGTCAAAAATATTGTATATCTCCTCGTTCTTGAGCAGGCCGTCGGCGTGAATACCTGCGCTGGTAACATTGAAGTCCTGCCCGGCGAAGGGGTAATTTACCGGAATTTTAAGACCTAACTCTCTTTTAAAATAGTCGGCAATATCGGTGATGACGGTCGTGTCAATTCCGTTGTCGGCGCCCTTGAGACCGATATATTCAATAATAAGGGCCTCGATGGGGGAATTGCCTGTTCTCTCTCCAAGTCCTAACAATGTTCCGTTTGCGGCGCCGCACCCGTAGAGCCAGGCAGTAGAGGCGTTGATAAGGGCCTTGTGAAAATCGTTGTGGCCATGCCATTCAAGGAGATTTCCCGGGACCCCGGCATCCTCGATAAAGGCCCTGACCAGTTTATCGACGCTGCGCGGAAGGGACGCTCCAGGATAAGTAATCCCATAACCCATGGTGTCACAGAGCCTGATCCTGATATCGATGCCGCTCTCCTCTCTCAGCTTCATCAGTTCAATAGCAAATGGAATGCAGAATCCGTAAATATCCGCCCTTGTTATGTCTTCAAAATGGCACCGGGGGATGATGCCCTTATCAAGGATTGATTTTACAATGCTCAGATAATCTTTGAGGACCTGCCGTCTTGTTTTTCTTAGTTTGAGGAAGATGTGATAATCCGAAACGGAGGTTAAAATACCTGTTTCCTTAAGTCCTGCTTCAGAAATCAGGTGAATATCGTCCTTGCTGGCCCTTATCCAGCCGGTTACCTGAGGGTATTCCAGTCCTGATTCGAGGCACTTCTCCACCGCTTCTCTATCTTTATTGCTATAAAGAAAAAATTCAGATTGCCTTATAATCCCGTTTTTGCCGCCGAGCCTGCCCAACATTCTGTATATCTCAACAATTTGCCGCACGGTGAAGGGTGGTCTCGCCTGTTGACCGTCCCTGAAAGTGGTATCGGTTATGAATATCTCATCTGCCGGGTTGATTGGAATAATCTTATGGTCAAAATCTATTCTGCATACCTCGTCATAAGGAAAGACATCTTTCTGGAGATTCGGTTCATCTATATCTTTAAGATCATACTGCCAGAATTTTGTATGTTTATGATCGAGGACTCTTTTTTCTCTATTCCACTTTGCCATTGCAAATCCTTAACTTAGGTAGATAGGCTGAAGGCTGAAGGCTGTTAGGGCTGAAGGAATATTAATCATAACTACCTTCTACCTAACAGCCTTCAGCCTAAACAACCTAAACACACCTACACTATTTTCAGAGAAAGCTCCATCA
>JAUWNZ010000115.1 GCA_030612385.1 Pseudomonadota bacterium
ATCTCTTCAGCCTTGATTTTCCAGACGTAGAATATAATCAGAAATATGGCAGCCACAGTTACCGCAATAAGAAAGACACATCTGAACACCGGCGCGGCGCCGGCAAGAAATCCGAAGGCGGCGCCGGTATTCCTGACATGAGTTATGTTGAAGAGACCCTCTACGACCGGAAGAGAGCCATAAATGGATACATTTGAGTTTATGTAACATTTGGTACTCTGGTCAAGAAGAACAACAAGCGCCGCAACGATAAAAAAATACGCGTAGGTCTTTTTCAAATCATTCCTCCGGCAAAATTGTATAAAATCAGTAAAATTACGATGTGCTTTTTTGATTTTATTATGCCCTCCTTTATCAGATCTGTAAAGTAATCGGTGTCCTTCATTTACCAGTTTACACTTTTTTTTAAAAGGCATATATTTTTTGCCTAATTCAGGATACCGAAACTTGAAATTAGAAATTAGATAACGCATTTACATGCCTCTGTTTTTCCCAATTTCAAATTTCAAATTTCACTGACAAGATACAAAATCAACAAAGTGCAAACTACTTTTGATTTGTCATGAAGGATGCCAAGTAATCATATTATTATTGACAAAACATTACGTATCGTCAAATATTATTCGATATTGAGAAGACCATTATGAATAGATTTAATCTTGTCAGTGATTTTACCCCTAAGGGGGATCAGCCACAGGCGATAGAGAAGCTTGTAGACGGCGTTGAAAGAGGACTGGGACACCAGGTGCTGTTAGGGGTTACAGGCTCAGGGAAGACCTTTACCATTGCCAATGTCATCGCGGAAGTACAGAGGCCGGCTCTCGTTACAGCTCCCAATAAGACGCTGGCAGCCCAGCTTTACAGTGAATTCAAGACCCTCTTTCCTGAAAATGCAGTGGAATATTTTGTCAGCTATTATGATTATTACCAGCCTGAGGCATATATCCCGCGCACAGACACCTATATAGAAAAGGACTCATCCATAAACGAATATATAGATAAGATGAGGCATTCCGCCACCCATTCCCTCTTAGAGAGAAATGACGTGATTATTGTGGCCAGTGTATCCTGCATTTACGGCCTTGGGTCGCCGGAGACCTATCATGGAATGCTGCTCCATATAGAGGAGGGTATGAAGATGGAGCGGGACGATATGTTAAGGAGGCTTGTGGAGATACAGTATGAACGTAACGATATCGATTTCCATCGCGGCGCCTTCCGTGTCCGGGGAGATGTGGTTGAGATACTGCCTGCCTACGAGGAGGAAAAGGCCATAAGGGTGGAGTTCTTTGGAGATATTATTGAATCCATATCGTTAAATGATCCTCTTCGGGGCAGAAAGATTGACCAGTTAGGGGAGATCTCCATACATCCCAACAGCCATTATGTGACTACGAGGGAAAATATCGACAGGGCGATTTCCGCCATCAGGAAAGAGTTAGAGGTCAGGCTTAAGGAACTGGAATCGCAAAACAGGCTTCTCGAGATGCAGAGGCTTGAGCAGAGGACGAGGTTCGATATCGAGATGATGGAAGAGATGGGTTATTGTCAGGGGATCGAGAATTATTCCCGTCATCTCACCGGAAGAAAACAGGGAGAGCCTCCGCCAACGCTTATGGAATACCTCCCTGAAAATGCGCTGGTGATAATCGATGAAAGCCACGTAACCATTCCTCAGTTTACCGGCATGTACAGGGGGGACAGGTCGAGGAAGGGGACCCTCGTTGAATATGGTTTCCGCCTCCCCTCAGCCCTCGATAACCGTCCGCTGATGTTTGAGGAATTCGAGGCATTCCCTTATCAAAGGATCTATATTTCAGCCACACCTGCGGAATATGAACTGGAAAAAGCGGGAAGGAAAGTTGTGGAACAGATCATCAGGCCTACCGGACTTATCGACCCGGAGGTTATTGTGAGGCCCGTCACACACCAGGTCGACGACCTCCTCGGTGAGATCAACAAACATGCGGAAAAGGGGGAGCGGGTACTTGTCACTACACTTACAAAGAGGATGGCCGAAAACCTTACCCGGTACTATCAAGAACTTGGTGTAAGGGTAAGATATCTCCACTCCGATATCGATACCCTGGAACGGGTGAGGATTATCAGGGAATTAAGACTGGGTGAATTCGATGTCCTTATAGGGATTAACCTCCTGAGGGAGGGGCTCGACATACCTGAGGTCTCTCTTGTCGCCATATTAGACGCCGACAAAGAAGGTTTCCTGCGCTCCAAGCGCTCCTTGATACAGACGAGCGGAAGGGCTGCAAGGAATGTAGCCGGACAGGTTATCATGTATGCGGACAAGATCACCGGCGCAATTCAGGCATGTCTGAGCGAGACGGACAGGCGCAGGGAGATTCAGAAAACATATAACAGAGAGAATAATATAACACCGCAGACAATCAGGAAATCGATCGATAATATCATGATGTCCGTCTATGAGGCGGACTATGTGACCGTTCCCATTGTCTCGGAGAAGATAGAGGAATATGTCTCAGAAAAGGATATCCCTGCAGAAATAAACAGATTAAAAAAGGCGATGAAAAAGGCGGCAAAGGATCTGGAGTTTGAGAAGGCTGCAGAAATCAGAGACAGGATAAAAAAACTTTCCGAAACAGAGCTGGAATTAAGTGAGCTGAAATTCGGGTATGAAGACTGAGCATCTCACAGACAGGGTAAAAAACGCCCCCAGGACGCCGGGTGTCTATCTCATGAAGGATAAAAATGGGAAGGTCATCTATGTCGGTAAGGCGAGAGACCTGAGAGCCCGGGTTCGTTCCTATTTTGGGAGAGCGGATTCGAGGCCGATGGTTTCCTTCCTTGTCCCAAAGGTCTGCGATCTGGAATTTATCGTCACGGCCACCGAAAAGGAGGCCCTGATACTTGAGAACAACCTGATCAAAAAATACAGGCCTCGCTACAATGTCAACTTCCGGGATGACAAGGCCTACTTCAACATAAGGCTGAATACAAAAGACAGATTCCCCCGCTTTGAACTGGTAAGGCGTGTAAAGAGAGATGGGGCAAGATATTTCGGCCCCTATGCCTCCAGCGCTTCGGTGAAGGAAACCCTACGTTTTCTCCAGCAGATATTTCCCTTGCGGACCTGCGGCGATGTGGAATTCAGTTCCAGAAGAAGGCCCTGTATAGAGTACGAGATAAAGAGATGCCTTGCCCCCTGCTGCGGCCTTATAGAGAGCGCGGCTTATCATGAGCTGGCAAAGGATGCGGCGAGCTTTTTAGAAGGCAACGGCAGAAGACTCATATCCGATCTCAGGTCAAGAATGTCTGCCGCCGCAAAAGAGTCGAGGTTTGAAGATGCGGCAGTAATAAGAGACAGGATTGCCGCCATCGAGGAAACTCTGGAAAAGCAAAGGGTTGTTTCCATGTCATTTAGAGATCAGGATATCTTCGGTCTTTACATGGAAGGTGACCTGACACAGACATGCGCTATCTTCATAAGAAAGGGAAAGATTCTTGGCAGGAAGAAATTTCCCATCTTTAAAACAGGGGCGGACCGTCGTGAGATTCTTTCATCTCTTCTAAAGCAGTACTATGATGGCGAGGTATTTATTCCGGAGGAGATCGTGATATCTAACGACATCTGTGACAGAGAGGTCATTTCCGAGTGGCTGACTGAAAAAAGGGGAGGAAGGGTGTCGGTCGTTGTCCCGAAAAGGGGGCAGAAGAAGGGACTCCTGAATATGGCAAGGGATAACGCCGAAAATATATTCAAAATGGAAAGAGCCGCCGGACACGACGTGAAGGAGACACTTAAGACGTTGAAAGACCTGCTCCATTTAAAGAGGCTGCCGAACAGGATAGAATGTTTCGACATCTCAAACATCGGCGGCGTCCATGCGGTCGGATCGATGGTGACATTTGTGGAGGGGATTTCATGCAAGTCGGGATACAGGCGCTTTAAAATTAAGACCGTCCATGGTATGGATGACTATGCCATGATGCGGGAGGTATTAAAAAGGCGTTACGGAAAGGTGGAAACTCTTCCCGATTTGATCATGGTTGACGGGGGGAAGGGTCAGCTCGGTGTGGCGCTTTCGGTTATTAATGAACTAAAAATAGAGGCATTGGATATTATTGGCCTGGCAAAGGAAACTGACAACCATGCCCCAAAGAGACAGAACACAAAAATTCGCAAAGGAGAAGACAGGGTATACATCCCCAAAAGAAAAGATCCTGTCTATCTTTCAAGATATCCCAATGCCCTGTTTTTGCTTCAGAGAGTGAGAGATGAAGCCCACAGGTTTGCGATCTCATATCACCGGAAATTGAAGGGGAAGGAAGACTATCATTCCCTCCTGGACACCATACCGGGGATCGGTGAGATCAGAAAAAAGTTCCTTCTTAACCATTTCGGGGACATCGGTAAAATAAGAGAAGCCACGATGGAAGAATTACGGAAGGCGCCTGGAATAGGCAGGGAGACTGCCCGTCAGCTCCACGATTTCTTACAGAGTTCCAATAGATGACAAAGGAACCTAAATGGAAACATTAAAACTTTTCATGACGATTCTGGTGCCGCTCGTGATAATCATGGATCCCCTTGGCAATCTCCCTTTTTTTATTCTCTTTACAGAACAAAACACCCCCGCAGAGCAACGAAGGATAGCGGCCATTACTTCCATAGCGGCCTGTATAATTCTTATATTCTTTGGATTTACGGGCGATTTTGTATTGCGCTTTTTCGGAATTGGTCTTCCTGCTTTTCAACTGGCAGGGGGTTTTATCTTTTTTCTTTACGCATTGCAGATGCTCCGTTTGATTCCCGGCGGAATGAAGACCACCGTCGAAGAGGAAGAGGAGGGTGTAACAAAGGAGAATGTGGCTCTCGTGCCCCTGGCAACTCCTTTAATAGCAGGGCCCGGCGCCATCACCGCTGTGCGGGTATGGCGGCAAAGCCCGGACAATCATCTGGGCACGGTCTTTCTGTTAATGGCTATTATAAGCGCCTGTCT
>JAUWNZ010000005.1 GCA_030612385.1 Pseudomonadota bacterium
AGGATGTAATCTTCTTCAAATATATCCAGGTCAACATTTTTCAAGACAGGGGTATTATCGTATCCAAAGGATATATTTCTTATCTCAATGAGTTTTCCCATCTTATCTCGTAACTACTCAGGTTGTCAGGTTCACGGTTCAACAGAGCGCTATCGCTTAAGGAGCGGCCTGACGTCCTTGAGGGGCGGGAGCTTCGCTCCCTTCAGAATATTAGCCTTTTGCCTTTTCTCTCGAGCGTCAGCGCTCCTTGTTTCCGGCTTGTCCGGATTAGGGTAGGGGAGGTTTTAATCGCCCGATGTGGGCGTGTAGGGTGGCATTTTATATGCCACTTTTCGCCGGTGGGGTATAAAACCCCACCCTACAATGTTCAATTTTCATCGCTCTCTAACCGTGAACCTGATTAGTGGTTAGTGGTCAGTGGTCAGAAAATACTGTCCACTGCACACTGTTCACTGACCACTGTTTTTCGTGAGCTGAATAGTTACAATGAAACAAATTCATCTGGCCTTTTACTGGCATATGCATCAGCCGTATTATAAGGACTCCCCTGGCGGCGAGTATCTCCTTCCATGGGTGAGACTCCATGCAACGAGGGGTTATTATGACATGGTCTCTATTCTTCGTGACTTTCCGGATGTCAAGCAGACCTTCAACCTTACCCCTTCTCTCCTGAAGCAGATAATAGATTACGCGGATAAAGGCTCAACCGATTCCTTCCTTGACCATACGATGAAACCGGCCGGTGAGCTTGAGCCTCAAGAGAAGAAATTTCTTTTATCCAATTTCTTTTCCTCAAACTGGGAGACGATGATAAGACCTCACCCCGGATACTGGAGACTCTTGCAGAAGAGGGGAACGAGAACCATAAATGCTGAGCTGGATGATGTAATATCGGATTTTTCTCCACAGGAATATCTGGACCTCCAGGTATGGTTCAACCTTTCCTGGTTTGGCTATAGGGCATCCGAAAAGAAAGAGGGAATAGCTGAGCTGTTGAAGAAGGGGAGCGGCTTTTCCGAAGAGGATAAAAAGTACTGTATGAAGATTCAAAGGGAGACTCTGGGCGAAGTGATCTCCACGTACAGGAATTTGCAGGCTACAGGTCAGATAGAGCTTACCACCAGCCCTTTTTATCATCCGATACTTCCACTGCTCTGGGATAGTGAATTTGCCGGACGTTCCCTGCCGGGGGCGGTGTTGCCCGAGAGTTTCCATTACCCTGAAGATGCCAGAGCCCAGATAAGAAAGGCCATCGCCTTTCACAAAGGGATATTCGGCAGCGCCCCTAAGGGGATGTGGCCATCGGAGGGCGCTGTCTGCCCCGAGATGATACCCGCCCTCTGTGATGAAGGGATAAGGTGGATTGCCACCGATGAGGAGATACTCCTTAATTCCATTGATGATAGAAGTAGGAAAGATGCCCTGTATAAACCCTATCTGGCCGGTTATGATGGGAAAGGAGTAAGTGTTGTATTCCGGGACAGGGCACTTTCGGACATGATAGGTTTTGGTTATCACAACATGCCTCCGGAGGAGGCCGTGGAAGATTTCTGTCAGAGGCTGAACACAATCCGGAAGGGACTGGTATGTATTGTGCTGGATGGTGAGAACCCCTGGGAATCTTATCCGAATAGCGGCCGGTCGTTTCTTACACAGCTCTATACCAGACTTTCATGTGATAAAGAGGTAGCTTGCGTGAAGATTGGCGATTATCTGAATGGCCATCCTCCCGTGGAGAAGATTGAATCTCTTTATACCGGCTCCTGGATAAACCATAATCTTGGAGTGTGGATTGGATCTCCCGAGGAAAATATGGCCTGGGATTACCTCTCGCGCACAAGGAGATTTCTTGCGGATTACCAAAAAAAAGGCGCTGTGGTTTGTGATTCCACTAATACCGGGTTTCGCCGGTTCTGGAGATTTCTTAGAGATTCCAAAAAGAAGCGCGACATGAATGGACTGGCCTGGGATGAGATATATATGGCTGAAGGGAGCGACTGGTTCTGGTGGTACGATGATGACTTTTACACCGATTATAAGGCGCAGTTCGATCACCTCTTCAGGATGCATCTGGGCAATGTGTTTAAAATCTTAGGCAAAAAAATACCTGAGTATCTCAAAAATCCTATTATAAACCTGGGAGCGGTGAGCCCAACCAGAGAGCCGGTTGGGCTCATCTCGCCTCAGATCGACGGAGTCTCCGATTTTTTTGAATGGAGGGCGGCAGGTCTCTATCAGGCGAGAAAGGCCGGCGGGGCGATGTATAAGAAAGAGAGCGCCATAACAGCGATATATTACGGCTTCGACATGCGCAATCTCTATATACGGCTCGATCCCTGTAGAGAGACTGCGAATGGACGTGTAATGATCCACCTCCATATCATGGCCGGAATGAACGACTATAAGATCCTCTTTCCCTTAGGTATCGGGAATGAGGCTGAAAACCGGTTTACCCTCTATAGAAGCATGGACGGCGTTAGCTACGAGATGGTAAGGTGGTATGATACCATAGCAATTAAGAGTATAGTAGAACTCGCTGTGCCTTTCAAGGATATAGGCGTCTCTTGCAATGACCGTTTAAATCTCTCCTGCAGGGTTGAGAGAAAAAAGAGGGAAATCGACCGATATCCTGCCAATGGGTACCTTTCTTTTACTGTCCCTGATAAAGATTTCGAAAAAAAAGTGTGGAGTGTATAGAATATAAGACGGCAGGGGAGAAATATGCAGGTGAAAAAGGTAAACTTATTATTTGCTGTCCATAACCACCAGCCGGTGGGGAATTTTGACCATGTATTTAAAGAAGCCACCGAAAAGTGTTATCTGCCCTTCATCGAGGCGCTGGAGAACCATCCAGGTGTGAGGATATCCTTACATTACAGTGGTCCTTTGTGGGAATGGTTTATGGAGAGGGCGCCTGAAATATTTTCGAAGATTCAAGGCCTGCTGAATCGGGGCCAGATCGAGCTTTTGGCTGGTGGATTTTATGAGCCCATCCTCCATGCTATCCCTTATCGCGATGCCATGGGCCAGATTGAGATGGCGAAGAGGTTTGTCGGAGAAAAATTTAAATATAATCCCGAAGGCATCTGGCTTGCGGAAAGGGTCTGGGACCCAGCGCTTCCCAGGCTTCTTTCCGAGGCTGGAATAAGGTATACCTTTGTTGATGATCACCACTTTACCTGTACCGGGCTGAAGGCGGAGGAGCTTTCCGGCTATTATGTCACCGAAAGGGAAGGTTATCCGCTGTATCTCTTTCCCATTAGTAAAAGGCTGCGTTACATGATTCCTTTTCATCAGGTAGAGGAGACCATCGAATACCTGCAGGGGATGGCCACAGTCGAGGAGGGGGTTGCGGTAACTTACGGGGATGATGGTGAAAAGTTTGGAATGTGGCCCGGAACTTACATCTGGGTTTATGAAAAGGGGTGGCTGGAGGATTTCTTTGGCGCCCTGGAGGAGAACAAGGACTGGATCAATATGATCACCTTCAGTGAATACATAGATAGATACGCCCCGACGGGGAGGATCTATCTGCCCAGCTCGTCCTATGAGGAGATGATGGAGTGGGCAGGAGGGATGTGGGAAAATTTCCTGGTTAAATATCCCGAGGCCAACAATATGCATAAGAAGATGCTCTATGTAAGCGGTCTGGTTGACGAAGCGGAAGCCAGAAAGAAGGATGCCATATCTGGAACATCACCAGCGCTGGTGGAACTTTATAAGGGTCAATGCAATTGCGCCTACTGGCATGGCATCTTTGGCGGGTTGTATCTTGGCCATCTCCGGCATGCGGTTTATGAGCATTTAATCAACGCAGAAAATATTGCAGACAAGGAAATGCATGGGACAAGCGAATGGATAAAGGGTGAGAGGATAGATTTTGACAAGGATGGATATGACGAGGTTCTGATAAGTAACAAGAAAATAAATGCCTATTTTGATGTTGATCATGGCGGCGCCCTATTTGAACTGGATTATAAACCAAAATCATTCAATTTAGCCGATACCCTGTCACGAAAAAAGGAGGCCTATCACCATAAATTAAAAGAGAACCTGACCCCGGAGCACGAAGAAGAGGAGCCTTCCTCCATACATGAAATGAAAAAGATGAAGAAAGGAGACCTTGGGGATCAGCTTTTTTACGACTGGTATGGACGTTACTCCTTTCTGGATCACTTCCTGGGAGATGGGACCACCCTGGAGGATTTCAGAAGATGCCAATACGGGGAGGCGGGTAATTTTGTAAATCAACCCTATGAGATCTCAGGTATAGACTCAAACGGAGAAAATAAGGGCATCAGGTTGAGATTGAAGAGAGAGGGAAGTGTCTGTCTGGAAGGGAAAGGGCAAGAGATTGAGATAAGAAAAACCTTTTTCATCCCAAGAGATTTCGCGGTTATTCAGGCCACGTATGAGATTCTGAATAAGGACCGGCAAAAAACCGATTTATGGTTTGGGATTGAATTTAATCTTACGTTCCTGTCTGGAGATGATCCTGAAAAATATTATCTCTTTCGTGGAAGGGATGGCCTGCCCCGGCGCGGCAAGGGCCAGGGCGAATGTCTTTCAAGCGCCGGAGAAATGGAGGATGTAAAGACCTTACAGATGAGGGATGATCGGAGCGGGTTTGCGGTGACCTTTGACTTTGAGCATCCTGCGAGGATATGGAGATTCCCTCTGGAAACTGTTTCCCAGTCGGAAGAAGGGTTTGAGAAAACCTACCAGGGTTCAGTGATATTGGCCCATTGGAAACTGAATTTAAGCAGCCAAAAATCGGGGAGAATCTTTGTGAAAATGGATATCGGCAAAAAGGTAGAAGATAAAAAACAGTGAACAGTGTGCAGTGGTCAGTGGTCAGAAAATACTGTTCACTGACCACTGACCACTAACCACTGACCTTCAGTCTAAACAACCTAAAAAAAGAGGAGAAAGATGAAAATTGAGATGCCAATCAAGTTTCATGGCAATTATAAGGTAGTCGTTCGTGAGGGAGACTGGGAGACCAGAGAACGATGTCAGAAGTTGTTTGTCAGAGAATTATCTCCGGAGCAAAAAGAGAAATATTACGGAAAACCGGATAAAAGCGATGTTCCAACCTGTCAGGTGAGTTTTTATGATTTTGGATGTCGTCGAATCATAGAGGGACAGGTTAAGGAAAATACAGAGGATAAATTAATTATCAAAGTAAGAGACAAAGAATACGAATTCTCACCCTTTGAACCATCTCATTAAGATACTGTGTATAAGCCCTCCCATAATAACCTTTTCTGTAATTCAGAGAAATCGCGGTCTGGTCGGGATGTGTTGACATGAATCGTTTGGTTTTTTTTAACTCCATAAACATCCCAGCGCCAAAGGAGCGCATATATGGGCGTCTGGGATATCGAAAAGGCAAGACCCGGCTTTTGCCACATCAGGAAGAGGAGATCGAACATTATCTTGAAGATGCCCTGAATCTCATTAACTTAAGAGGGGTAGGCATGCGAATTTCCATCAATGAGAAGATATCCTCCGGGATTGTCCTCTCAACAGGCGCTACCTTCGAAAGCAAACGCCTGTCAGCATTTCTCAAAAACTGCCGGGAGATTGTGTTGATGAGTGCAACTGCCGGCAGCGATATCATTGAGGCTATCCGGAAAGATTCAACCGGGAATAATCTGACCCGCGCGGTAGTCTTTGACGCTGTGGGCAGCGAAATCGTCGATGCATCGCTCGACTGGATTATGGATTACTACAATCGGGAACTTCGCAGAGAGAATAAACATCTTACGGCAATGCGTTTTTCTGCCGGATATCACGATTTTTTACTTGAAAATCAGAAGATTATTTACGATATTCTACAACTCCGGCATATTGGAATCAAGATAGATGAAAATTTTATACTCAGGCCCGAAAAGTCTGTCACTGCCATAGCAGGGATTGAAGGCATTAAATATCAAAATGAGAAATGAGAAACTGAGAAATCCTCTTTGAAAAAAAACTCCCTCCCTCGATGGGAGGGTTGGCGGGTGGCATGGACAAACTTGTTTGTCCGTACGCAGGTGTTAAGGCTGCAGGCTATTAGACTGAAGGTAGATAAATGAGCATCAAAAATAACATAAACAGTATCCTGAAAAAAAGAGCTCTTATCCTCGATGGCGCAACGGGAACAGAGCTGCAAAGACGCGGCATGCCGGTGGGTGCCTGCCCGGAGATATGGTGTCTCGAAAATCCGCACATCATCCGGGCGATTAACTCCGATTACCAGAGATCAGGAGCCGATGTCGTATACACCTGCACCTTCGGCGCGAATCGCCTCAAAATGGAGCAGTATAACGTCCATAATATAAAGGATATTAACAGGCGGCTTGCCGGGCTGTCGAGAGATGCGGTCGGCAAAAAAGCTATGGTAGCCGGTGATATCGGCCCTACGGGACAGTTTGTCAAACCCTTCGGAGATATCGATTTCGAGGAAGCGGTCGATGTCTTCAAAGAACAGGCCATGGGGCTTCTTGAAGGCGGCGTCGATCTCTTTGTGATAGAGACAATGATCGATATCCAGGAGGCTCGGGCGGCGCTCATTGCCGTAAAAGAAATTACAGACCTGTTTGTCATGGTCACCCTGACGTTTGAGGAGGATGGCCGCACACTTGGTGGAACGGACCCGGCAACGGCCCTGATTACCCTGCAGAGCCTCGGAGCCGCCGCCGTCGGATGCAACTGTTCTGCCGGACCGGAAGGGATGCTCGGATTTATCGCGGCAATGAAACCCTATGCGAAGATTCCTCTCGTGGCAAAGCCTAATGCCGGTATGCCTGAGATTATTGACAATAAGACGGTTTTTGACATGCCGCCCGCCCGTTTTGCCTCTTTTGGCAAAGAATACATCTCGACCGGCATAAATATCCTGGGAGGCTGCTGCGGCACAACACCCGACCATATCCGTGAGCTGAAAAAAGAGATACAAGAAGAAAAGCCCACTGCCCCCTTCGTAAAATCAATAAGCGCCCTGAGCTCTGCCGGAAAATTCATTATTCTCGAAGAAAACAGACCCTTGTGTATAGTGGGAGAGCGTATAAATCCTACGGGGAAGAAGGCGCTCCAGCAAGAACTTCTTGACGGCAAGATGTCTATCGTCCGCGAGCTGGCCTCGGAACAGAAAAGAAATGGGGCGGCGCTTCTCGATGTCAATGTAGGGGTTCCCGGCGCAGATGAAGAGAAAATAATGCATAATGTTATAAACTTTCTGCCAACCGTTACCGACCTTCCTCTGGTCATTGATTCGTCAAAAATCGAGGCGATAGAGAAGGCCCTCCGGTTATATCCAGGCCGCGCCCTTCTCAATTCCATTTCGGGGGAAGAGGAAAAACTCAAGAGGCTTCTCCCCATTGCGGCAAAATATGGGGCGATGTTTATTCTCCTGCCGCTAACCGACAAAGAGATACCGGCCACAGCCCGGAGACGAAAAGAGATAATTCAGAGCGTTTTCAAAGAAGCCGCTCTCCTCGGTTTTGCCAGAGATGATATTGTCGTCGATGGACTGGTTATGACGGTGGCTTCCGACTCCGGCGCCGCTTTGGAGACATTGAAGACGCTCGAATGGTGTTCAAATAAATTCAGGTGCAACACCGTAATCGGACTTTCAAACGTCTCTTTTGGCATGCCGCAGCGAAAATGGACTAACGCGACCTTCCTTGCAATGGCGGAGGCAATGGGACTGACTATGGCCATTGCCAATCCTTCAAGTGAAGAGATGATGAACATTAAAATGGCCGCGGATCTACTGACACAAAAAGATAAAGACGCCACATCATTTATCTCCTATTTTTCCGGAATATCTCCCTCAGCTACCCCTTTAATAAAGGGTGAGGGGTGGTCTTCACCGGAGCAAAAGGTGTTTCAGGCCGTTCTCGATGGGAACAGGGAAGAGATAATTGATCTTGCGAAGGAGGCTCTTTCATCCGGCGCTGCCGCTGACAGGCTTGTTCAGGATGTGATGGTTCCCGCCATTGTCAGGGTCGGTGATTTATTTGATAAAAGAGAATATTTTTTGCCCCAGCTTGTCGCCGGCGCTGAAGCGATGAAAAAAGGGCTTGAATACCTTACTCCGCTCCTCAGGAAAGATTTGCCGGAACAAAAGAAGAAAGAAATTATTCTCCTTGCCACTGTAAAGGGGGATATTCATGACATAGGCAAAAACATAGTGTCGCTTATGTTAAGAAATCACGGGTTTAATATTATAGATCTTGGCAAAGATGTGCCGGCCGAAGAGATCATCAAGAGGATAAAACTTTCTCAACCTGCCATTGTGGGACTCTCCGCGCTTATGACCACAACGATGGTCAACATGAAAGATGTTGTTGAATTAGCGAGGGCAGAGGGGCTTGATTGCAAATTTATAGTAGGAGGGGCGGTGGTGAGCAAGTCCTTCGCCCACTCGATAGGGGCGGAATATGCAAAGGATGGCGTCGGAGCAGTGCGGCTTGCCCGGAGATTGTGCACGGAATCTCTACAAGTTCCCTCTCCCTCGGGGAGAGGGGGTTAATTGATTGAAATCATTTGAAAAACTCCCTCCACCTTGAGGGGGAGGGTTGGGGTGAGGGAGAAAAGGAAAATCAATCATGTTAGACTACTTTTTAAAAGGGGGGCCGGTCATGTACCCCCTTCTTCTCTGTTCTCTGATATCGCTTACGATAATCATTGAACGGATAATATTCTGGATAAGAGAAGAGAAAAATCGAGACAGAGAATTATTGAATAAGTTGATGTCCTTAATCGAGAATGGGCAGTTTGAAGAGGCAAAAAAGATTACCGGAAAGACCCGTGATTTTGTTATCAGAGTCATGGTCTGCGGGGCGGTTCATCGTGATTTCTCCTTGCGGGATGCCATGCAGATGAGCGCCGATGAGGAGATTGCCAGGATGAAACGTTATCTGCCTGTTCTTGACACGATGATAACCCTCTCACCGCTTCTGGGAATCTTAGGGACGGTAACCGGGATCATTTATTCATTTAATATGATGGGAACAGTGGGTGTGGAACATCCACAAATTATTACAGCGGGCATTGCCCAGGCCCTTATCACCACAGCCTTTGGACTGACCATCGCCATCCTCAGCCTGATGCCTTACAATTATTTTGTATCAAAGATCGAAAAGGCCACACTGGAGATGGAACAGTACGGCACCAGTCTGGAGATAGTGTTCGAGAAAGAAAAGAACAGGAAAATGTAAGCTTTTACCGCAGAGAGCGCAGAGAACGCAGAAACAACAAAACAATCAACTTAGGATTAACTGGCAGGCTGGTGGCATGGACAAACTTGCCTGCCTGTGCGTGTCCGCACGCAGACAGGTTTGTCCGTGCATAACTACCCAGGCTGAAAAGTGAGAGATTGAAAACCAGGATGCTCAAGTTCTTTTTCCTTTCAGCTTTCAGCTTTGATACTGAGTTGTTTGTAATTTTTTTCCAACTTGACTACTCGACTATTCAATGATGTCTCATCAAAGTGCTTAAAAATGGCGTACACAAGTTAGTTTCTGGCTTACGAGTACAAGAATAGTTTCTCTGCGAGCTCCGCGTTCTCTGCGGTGAACTGTTACTGGAAGATTGATCGGGATGAAGATTTCAAAGCGATATACCGGCAAGCCAAGAATTGAAATGATACCTCTTATCGATGTGGTATTCCTTCTTCTAATCGCCTTTATATTTATGACCATGTCCATGACTCTCCACAGAGGAATACCGGTTGACCTGCCGCGCGCCTCCACATCCCATGTGGACAAAAAGGACTTTATCAGCATAGGCATACGAGCGGATGGAAAGATATTCCTTGATAAAGAGGAGGTGACATCGGCTGGACTCCTTTCTAAATTAACCCGTTATCATAACAGATACCCGGATAAAAAAGTCATTATTACAGGAGATAAAAGAGCATCTTATGAACTGGTCATCTCGGTTATGGATGTGATTAGAAAATCCGGAATTGTCAATCTGTCACTGGAAACAAAATGGAAAGAGTGACATTTGAAAAGGATTTTCTTTTTGCGGCCATGATTGCGCTGGCCATCCATGCCGGGATTGTCTTTACTCATATGCCTCTTATTGCTCCGCGTCCCCTCAGTTTTAAGGCAGAAAAACATGGTCATCTTGAGATATCTATGGTTACGGCCGATACTGTGGAGGTAAAAAAGCCATCTGTGGTCCCTTCGGTAAAGAAAATGGTCAGGAAAGAAAGGAAGATAATCAAGCAGATATTTCCCAAAAAGGAGATAATAGAATCACCTTTACCGGGGAGACTTGAGGCTTCTTCAAACGCCGCTCCATCCATCGAGGCAACAACCCTGCCGCCTGCCGCTCCGGCGAGAGAAGGCACAGAGGTGGCAAAGGTGATCATAGCCGTGCCGCGGTACAATGAAAACACACCTCCCATCTATCCATCCGTTGCCCGCAGGAGAGGGTACGAGGGCGTCGTGCTGATTTCAGCGGAGATACTTGTTGACGGCAGTGTTGGAGAGTTGGAAATAAAAAAGTCATCGGGGCACAATATTCTGGACAGATCAGCCCTGAAGGCGGTCAAGAAATGGAAATTTGAACCTGCAAGAAGGATGGGGTATCCTGTAACCATGCGTGTCGATGTTCCTGTAAGATTTGTTTTGAATGATACGGGGGTGAATCGATGAAATCGGTGGGTCAGAAGAAAGAAGACAATAATATGTATACTGTCCCTCGATTTACATCTGCTTTGATGCGGGGTAGAACATTTCAAAAACCGCCGGGCTGTTGGCGTTTAGGTGGAGTAACTGGTTCCCCACTCCGCTTCGCTCCGGGGGGAATGAAGAAGTCAGGGGCAGCCAGGGCTTCTATTGACTTTGAAAAATACGACTAACTTCACTCTACAATAAACTTCCAAAACGCTTCGGCTCTGGCTGTCACCTGAACTGACAGGTTAAATCCTCTATCCATTATAAGCAATGTCCGTATACTCGGCGCTTACGTGCTGAAAGACGTGTGTTTACCCCGGGAGATCTTCCATGTGCCACAGGATGCCACGTGTGGCAGGAAATGGCTGAGGGCAGGGCAACCTGCTCCGACCGCATGGAAGAAGTCTGCAGAGGGCATAGTAGCCGCAGGAGAAACGAGCCGTGAACACCACGGAGGACTCACCCTGGCGAAGGCCCGAACGGTGCCCGGACTGAACAGTACGGGTAAATGATAGTGATTATTAGGAGCACTGTACTTATGGTTATAATGCAGCAGCCGTCTGAAATAACTGTAGCGTCTTTGATTACCGAACATCCGGCAAATGGTTTCCGGTTCATGGAAATAATCCTTGAGCGGGGGAATATGTTTAAAGCATTAAAGCGAGTCCGTGATAATAAAGGGGCACCCGGGATTGATAACATGACTGTTGATCAGTTGCCTGGATACCTCAAACGTCACTGGCTTAAAATCAGGGAAGGCCTGTTAAACGGTACTTACAAACCACTTCCGTAAAAGGAAAGAAATTCCAAAACCGGATGGTGGTGTAAGGCTGCTTGGAATTCCCACAGTTCTGGATCGCCTGATTCAGCAAGCAATAGCCCAGGTTCTGCAACAGATATGGGATTCGACCTTTATTTCGGCCACACGTTTTATAAGCTTCTTCAAATCATAGCCCTCGGCCTGCATTCGATATTTTTGCAATAAATCTGCTTGCTTACAAGAGACCTGAGTAGTTACGTTCAAATAATGTACTTTCTCCTGTTAATCTACTCTTCTCTCACGCCCGGCATTAACGGGGGCGCTCAAGGCACAGAGACTAAGCTTTTGAATGTTACCAAATTGTTAGAAGGATAAGATGCCTTAATTCTCACTTTTTTGTTGTAAATTTCCAGGCGCATACCCAATCATTGGGATGTTTGTCAGGCGGGCAGCCTATGCACTCTGTGGCAATGCGCTTATCTATTGCTTTTGCAAAGCTGGTGTATTCCACAAGCCCACCGGACTTGCAAGGGTAGTCTTCAAGACCCCTTCTTTTTCTCGCAGTCTGTACCCTGCACTCCACCATTTTAAATATCAAGGTATTGCTGTCAGGCTCTTCAAAGGATTGTCTATTTATTCTTGAGTACAACCTGCAAGAGAGGGCTGTTTTCAAGGAGGGCAGTCCTCCTGAGCCGGGCAGATCAAATATTTTCTTGATCCTGAATGCCTCAAAAGGTGAGAATTTTGACCAGCATGTGTCATTGCACCGTTTGGCGGTGAAGATCTCTTCTGCATTCTCTACACCCTGGAACCATATCCCGTCATTTGCAAGCCAGTTAATGCTCACGCCATCAAGGAGTTCAATGAGCTTTTTTCTTGGCAATGATTTAAGGGCAGCAGGAACGCCGGATGCGTCAACCTCAAAGCCAAGGATGCTACCAAGCCTTTTCATTTGCACTGCCATGCTTTTTATTCCTACCTTGTTTTCGATCTCCATGGCTTCTTCCATGCCCAGTTGATACCTTGTCTCATTAAACCATAAGCCGTAATGAAGAACTATCCGCCTTAAACCGTCGATCACACAGTTTAACAATTTATCTTCTTGCAACTCTTCTATGTTATTGCAGTTACCCATAAAATACTCCCCGGTTGATATGTTAAAAAAAATAGGGGGGACGTACATTAAAATATGAAAATGGACTACCTCCCGCAAGCGTCTGGGAATAAATCCCGAACAGATTGAAATTACTACCATGACGGGATATCAACATCAATCAATAAATTTCGTAACACTTTAATCCCTTAGTTGTAAAGTTCTTGTAAAAATGTATGTTCCCATCTTTCCACAAAAATAAGCTTGCATTTTCAAACCCATTGTATTATTTTGCAAGATATGAAACGAGCTCATGAAAAGCTATTACAGGAATACCTCGACTTTTTCCCATGTGTAGCGGTTATCGGCCCACGGCAATGTGGTAAAACTACGCTCCTCGGATGTCTATCCAGGGAATGGAAAATTTTAGACCTGGAAAAGCAGAGTGATTTTCAAATCATCGCGCAGGATATCGACCTCTTTCTTCGTTTGAACCATGAAAAGGTGGCGATCGATGAAGCACAGATGCTGCCGGAGCTTTTCCCCGCCCTGCGTGTGGCAATTGATAGAGATCGACGATTGACGGGCAGATACGTGGTCACCGGCTCCAGCTCCCCCAAATTGGTGCGATCCGTTTCCGAAAGTCTTGCCGGTCGTATCGGAATCATTGAAATGGCGCCATTTTCCTTTGCCGAAGTTACCGAAAATATGTCGCCTGTATTTTATCGTCTTCTAACCCAGCGAGCTTCTGTTGGAGACTTTATCGAGAATTTGAAACCGGGCGCAAAAGTAAAAAATATTCATGACTTTTGGTTCAGGGGTGGATATCCGGAGCCATGGATAAAAAACAGTAAGCGATTTCATTCCCTGTGGATGAATCAATATATCGGAGCCTATCTCTATCGTGATGTGGCCAGGCTCTTTCCCGGCATCAACGAAAACAGATTTCGTATGTTTGCCCAGTTTCTTGCAGGAATTTCCGGAGATGTGGTCAACTATGCAAACGTAGCGCGTTCCTTGGGGGTGTCTCAACCCACAGCGCGTGATTATTTTGAAATTACCCATGGAACTTTTTTATGGAGAACCATTCCCGCCTATACCCAAAACGCACTCAAAAGGATTGTAAAGCATCCCAAAGGATACCTGCGTGACAGTGGTCTGCTGCATTACTTGCTGCGTATTCCCGACATAGACAGCCTGTTGGCGCATCCAGGTATGGGGCGATCATGGGAAGGCATGGTCATTGAAGAAATAATCCGGGGGCTCAACTGCCTCGGCACGGGATTTGATTATTATTATTATCGCACTGGCGGCGGGGCTGAGGTTGATCTGATATTGGAAGGCGATTTCGGCATAATCCCGATTGAGATTAAATATGCCCAGACAGTGCCGTCAAGGCAGTTAAGGGGATTAAAGGATTTTGTCAGAGAAAAACAATGCAGGTTCGGAATTGTCATAAACAATGATGAAAGCCCACGCCTGTATGACGAAAAAATCATTGGGATTCCGTTTGCGTGTCTTTAATATCTTGTGACAAGGATGGGGTATCCTGTAACTATGTGGGTCGATGTTCCTGTAAGATTTGTTTTGAATGATGTGAGGGTGAGTCAATGAGAAAGAGTTCTATCAACAATATTGCGATTGTCCTGTCAACATTCTTTGCGCTGTCCATTTTAGCGGCAAATCTGCCGGCCAAACAAAAAATATCTTCCAAGACCTATTATCTCCAGGGGAACCGACATTTTAATAAGAAAAGATTTGACAGGGCGATAGATAGTTATAAAAAAGCTATTGCGATAAATCCTAAGGTCGCCAAATATTATTACATGACAGCAAAAGCCTTTCAATTCAGAGGTTCAGTGGAAACTGCCATTGCCTTTTATCAAAAGGCAGTGGCAGTTGACCCGGATTACTACTGGTCCTATTCTAAACTCGGAGACATCTGCTCTGAAAGAGGGGAGACTGAAGAGGCTGTGGCATACTACGAGACTCTCATTGAGAAGTGTCCGAAAGACAGCGCCGCCCATTTTTTTCGTGGGAAGATATGTGATGTGAAAGGCGACATTGATGGAGCAATAAGGGAATATAACGAGGCGATAAGATTGCGGCCAAATTACTTTGATGCTATTCATTACGTTGCCCGAGATTATTCAAGAAAGGGAGACTTCAAAAAAGCCGCAATATTTTACGGGAAGGCAAAGAAAATAAGGCCTTATGATGAAGATATCCTTGTTAACCTTGGTATGATATACACAAGGCTAAAAAAATTTACAAGCGCGCTCGATGTACTGATCGTTGCGCTCAAGATTAATCCTGTCAACAGTGAGACCCGTTTCTACCTCGGAAAGGCTTACTATGGCGTCGGGAACCTTGAGCAGGCCATAAAACAGACAAAAAAAGCGGTTGAAATAGATCCCGAGAATGGCAGGACACACTTCACATTGGGGTTGTACTATGATAAGAAGGGCTGGACTGATATGGCTCTTGCTGAATACAGGGAGGCCCTTCGCCTCGCCCCGGATTATTGAGCTATTACTTTATTTTTTTGTCCTTTGCGGTCTTTGCGTATTTGCGTGAGAATTGGCGATTTTATCATGAATGAAATGAAGAAGAGGCTCGCCGGGATTATTATTGATCGATCCTTTAAATACAGCGACAGTCCGGATTTCACTCTGGTGAGCGGAAAGAAGAGCAACTTCTATTTCGATTGTAAACCGACAACCCTTGATCCTGAAGGGATGAATCTGATAGGCAATATTATATTCGACATGCTTGAGGATTCCGATGTCACCGCTGCCGGTGGATTAACCCTCGGCGCGGACCCTATAGCCAATGCCCTCTCCCTCATTTCCTATCAGCGAGGAAGACCTGTAAAATCCTTTATTGTTCGAAAAGATATAAAGGGGCATGGCACAAAAAGCAAGATAGAAGGTAATATCAGACCGGGAGAGAAGGCTGTAATTATAGACGATGTTATTACCACGGGGGCATCAACGCTAACGGCTATAAAGAGGGCCGTCGATGCGGGACTGGTTATTGATCGCGTAATTGCGCTGATCGATCGTGAAGAGGGTGGGGTGGAAAACATAAGAAAATATGTAAATAGAATAGATGCGGTCTTGACAAGGACGGAGATAATGGCCATGTATAATATAGTGAAACCAAAGATAGCCGTTCACGGCTTGAAACTTGAAATTGGAAAGTAGAAATTTGAGAGACCTGTCTGCGTGCGGGCACGCACAGGCAGAGATGAAACGAGGTTACGAGTTGGATGTTTACAAACCGGCAGAAGCGTTATCAAATATGATCCGGCACGACTTTGACAAATGGAACAAAATTGAATGAGTTCATCAACGGCTCGACTGAGCTCTCCGAAGACAGTACAAAAGCATGAAGGCCAAATTCCCAATTTCAATTTTCTAATTTCAACATTCCGTGAACGCTTATAGCTAAAGGAAAAACAGGTCATGAAAACTAACAAATCATCATTTATATTTTTGTATCTGGTAATTTTTGTCCTCGGATTGAGCGGGACAACACTTTTTGCCGGTGATGACAAAGTAATTGTTGCAGGATTTGCTTCCGACAGGATGGAAAAGGAGGTTCCTTCGGGATGGGAACTGAAGAAGTACGATGGGACACCGGTTGTAAGTCTTGAAAAGGTGGAAGATAAATTCTGCCTCCACATGATAAGCGACAGTGAATCTTCCTTCGGGATAAGGAAAGAGTTTAAAATAAATGTGGAGGAGTATCCCTTTTTGAACTGGAGATGGAAGGCTGTCAAACTTCCTGAGGGCGGAGATGTCAGGAAAACCGAAACCGATGACCAGGCCATACAGATCTATGTCGCTTTTACAGCGATAGGCCGGCCAAAGAGATTAAACACCCCGGTTGTTGGTTATATATGGGATAACGAGGCTCCGAGAGAGTTGATGGTCGCAAGCTCCCAACCGCTTTGCGGCAAGATAAGATATGTTGTTGTGAGAAACAAAGAGGATAAACCTGGTGAGTGGTATACGGAAAAGAGAAATCTCTATGAGGATTATAAAAAACTCTTCAAAGATATAGAGGAAGACAAACTGCCTGTAACAACGACAGGGATTCAATTTTCTATAAACTCACAGAATACCGGTAGTGAAGGGGAAGGTTATATCTGCGATGTCTATTTTAGTAAAGACTGAACGTAATTAGTCAGGTTGTTCAGGCTGAAGGCTTACCGAAAAGAATGAACATTGAACATCGAACGTCCAACATCGAATGTTGAATGGGAAAAGATGAAGGAACCAGAAATAGCTGTTGAATGTTTGGTATTGGGTGTTTGTTTTTTCATTCGATTTTAGAATAATTTGAGGAGCGGAGCGACATCATTATTCGACGTTCAATGTTCGATGTTGGACGTTCATCTTTTTATCCTCAGCAACTACGTTTTTCGCTCAGATGTTGGCGCCGGTTCAAGCAAATAAATTATGGTTGTGGCTTTGCCGCACATAGGCGCTATCTACCTTCAGTCTAACTGCATCCTGATCCTGTTAACGGTCAGATGCGCCCTTCTTGTAGGTTCAGGGAGCTTGTAACCGGCACAACATGAGAGAACTATACCAATTGCCTTTTGCAATCCGATTCTGTGTCCCTGTGATATGAATACCGGTTTGACATTCTTTTTGGTGCGCAGGGCGGCCCCAATGATCCCGCCGTTCAAGATAAGATGAGAATAAGCCCCTGTTTCGTTTTCCACTTCATTATATTTCCCGGAAAGTCTTGTTTTTGCGCATCCTATCGTTGGAATGTCGAGAAATAGCCCCAAGTGTGAGGCCAGACCAAAGCCCCTCGGGTGGGCAATCCCCTGTCCATCAAATATCGCAACATCGGGGACATTTTTCAATTTTTCAAAGGCCTTCAGAAGTGCGGGACCCTCTCTGAAGGTCAAAAGACCGGGAATATAGGGGAAGCTGACTCTTTCTGAAAAGGAAGCCTCTTCTATGACCTCCATTGACGGAAGTTCAAAGAGGACCACTGCCGCGAAAAAAAGATCGCTCCCCTTTGAGTAGGAGATATCGGCGCCGGCAACTGTACCGATCTTGTTGGGTATTCCCTCATCATGGAGAATAAGTTTCTCTCTCAAGATATTCTGG
>JAUWNZ010000145.1 GCA_030612385.1 Pseudomonadota bacterium
GCCAGACAGTAATACGCATTTATATTGTTTGGATCTTTCTCCTTAAGCTCCCTGTAAAGATTTAGGGCTGTATGATAATCCTTTGCAGCTTCGTACGATCTTCCGAGATAGAAAATAGTCCTGACATCGCTTTCATCAAGCGAGTATGCCTTTTTCAGGACACGTATGGCATCAGAGGCTTTTCCGATCTTAAAGTAATTTATACCAAGGTCTCTGAGCACATCCTGATCGTTGGGAGATAATTTTAATGCCTTGTCGAAGCTTTTGAAGGATTCGGCAGCCAGTCCAATCCTCGCCTGAGTGACTGCAAGACCATAGAGTGCATCGACATCATTAGGGTTCTCCTTTAATAAGTTCTGGAAATGTTTTAGTGTCAGATCAATATCCCTTTCACCAAACATCAGTGTGGTCTGTATACGTCTCAGCCCTCCAATGATGGTTTTTACCCCATGTTTAGTGTATCTGGTCTGGAGTAATCCATCGAGGTATCTTATTCTCTCGTCGGTCCCGGGATGGGTAAGAAAGTAGGAGGGAACAGAATTGGAATAAAACTCGTATCTTCTCATAATCCTCAAAAAGTCCACCATCCCCCTGCCGTCATATCCCGTATTCACCAAATATGACATTCCGCGCCTGTCAGCTTCACGTTCATGCTTCCTGCTGTACTTGAGGTTCAAAGTAGTGGCGGTTGCCATTGAAAAGGCCGCAACGGCGGCAGCCCCCTCGCCGCCTCCGCCAAGAAATGCCCCGGCAAGTATTGCCGCAAGGGTGGCAATACTGATCTTTTTCGATTTCTCGATTGTATCCGCAATGTGTCTGGCGTTCACGTGGCCTATCTCGTGGGCAAGGACACCGGCAAGCTGACTTTCATTTTCAACAAGGTTTATGAGCCCCCTGTTTACATATACATAGCCTCCGGGGGTTGCAAAAGCGTTTATTGCGGAACTTTTAATCACTGAAAAGTGAAAGTCGAAGGGGGCTTTGTCACTGCCGGCAAGTACCTTGTTGCCAAGTTTACCGATATATTCATTTACCTTTCGGTTCTTGATCAGCGCATTGCTTTTTTTTAGTTTTTCGTAGAACTCTTTGCCCAGCTTCTTTTCATCTTTGATTGTGAAAGATGCGAAAGAATTTGCTGTCTGAAACATGATCCCAAAAAACAGGGCAAGAATCAGTATCTTTTTGATAATTGTTTTCATTTGATTTTCTTTTAACGGTCACCACATTATATGTAATTTTTATGAAGTGGTCAAATAGATCATCCTTCGGATGCTGCCGCAGTGGTGTTGCGATCCCTGGGAAATTTCCGGAATTCTCGTTTCGTCCGGAGAAGAGCAATTAAAAACATCGGCACACTTGAACAGGGATGGGCAAGCCAGACACCATTCAAACCAAACCACCCGGGAAATATGAAAAGCATGGGCAGAAGGAAAACAAGATTACGCGCAAGCAAAAGACACATAGATGTAAAACCCTTCCCCATCCCATTGAACATAGTGAGCCATATTATAGAGGGACCTAACAATGGCAGCATGGAAACATATATTCGGAGTGACGGCGCCGCGATGGTTAGAAGATACTGATCATTTGTAAAAGCTGCCAGTATAGGACGGGCAAAAATCTCGATTATCAGACAACTAAGTGTGGCAACCATAAACGATATTGTTACCCCTATCCGCACAATATGCTTAAGACGTTCGTAATTGCGCGCTCCGTAGTTAAACCCAACCATCGGCATGACCCCGTACCCTAAGCCAAACAGGATCATCATTACAATTCCATTTATGCGAAAATTAAGTCCCAGGGTCGCTATGGCTAAAGGGCCGAAGTTGCCAAGAATATGGTTATGAACGGTCAGCACCAGACTAAAGACCAGATTCATAACCGAAGCAGGAAACCCCACCTTATAGATGGATTTGATGATTGAAAGATCTGGAATAAGATATCTTCCCTTAATATGATGTTTAAACGAGCTGAGCCTGAGAAAATAGAAAGATGGAAAAACCGCCGCAAACTGGGAAATAACCGTAGCCAGCGCCGCTCCCCGTATGCCCATCGCCGGCAGTGGCCCCCAGCCAAAGATAAAGAAGGGATCAAGGATTGCGTTTAAAATTGCTGAGGTTATGATTATGTACATGGAATAATTTGGTTTTCCAACGGCGCGAAAGAGATTGTCGGACATCATCATAAAGAAGAGAAACGGAGAGCCAAACACAACGACCACAAGGTATCTTCTGGAAAGCGGCAGGATGTCTTTCGTTACACCGAAAAATCTCAGGATCGGCTCATGGTAGAGTGTCGCAGCAAGAATAATCAATATCCCGAAAAACAGGGACAGAAAGATAGCCTGTCCCGCGGTTTGGTGCGCCTTTAGATATTTGCCTGCTCCAAACATGCGAGATGCAAATGAACCGGCTCCGGTTCCGGTTCCCATCCCGATGGCCCCGAATATCATCTGAATCGGAAAGCAGATGGTTAATGCCGCAATGGCATTGGGGCTGATTTTTGCGATCCAGAATGTATCTACGATATTATATAGGGCCGTCGCCAACATGGCAATAACAGGAGGAAAACTCATTTTTAAAAGTAGAGGGAGGATTGGCCCTTTACCCAGATCAAGTCTGTTATCGTCCATTGGATACTTTTACCTTTCTGATAACTGCTCAGGTTCACGGTTCCACGGTTCAAGGTTCAACGGTTGAAGGAAGAGAATCGATTTGATTGAGACTCTTTTAACCGTGAACCGTGAACCTGACAACCTGAGTAGTTGCAATTCTTTTGCCGTTCGACTGAGCTCACGCCGAAGCCATTTTTGCAAGAACTTTACAACTAAGGGACTAATTTATTGAAAAGTTACCTTGAACCGTGAACCGTGGAACCGTGAACCTAAGTAGTCACTATATCGCTATCATGTGCAAGACTTCAAACTCAAGACAATTACAAAACATGCTTAGAAATTTTTCTTGACTAAAAAGAAAATACTTGAAAGCATAAAAGTGAGCGATAATACAATAATAAATATGTAAAATTTGCAATTCGAAAGGAGGCTGAGATGTTTGAGAAAATATTGTACCCGACTGACTTTTCAGAGGTAGCAAGGAAGTCCATAAGTTTTATCAAGCAGTTAAAAGGCGCCGGCACAAAAGAGGTAATCGTTTTACACGTCACCGACGTCAGGAACATCGACGCGTGGGACTGGCAGACGGCCACCGAAAGTCTCATAAAAATTAAAAAAGAACTGGGGAAAAAAATAACAAAAGAAATGAATTCCATAGAGGCCGAACTGAGCAAAGCAGGTCTTAAGGTCAAGGTAAGATTTGAGGAGGGAGTTCCATTAAGGGAAATATTGAGAGTAGAGGAGGAAGAGGATATCTCCGTTATCGTCCTCGGATCTCACGGAAGGAGTAACATCGCAGAAATGCTTCTTGGGTCCGTTTCAGAAAAGGTGATAAGAAAAGCCAAAAATCCTGTCCTTGTCGTAAAGAGATAACCCAACGAGGGGTCAGGTTTTGACTCTTGACAGTCTTGTTATAACAAAACCTCGGAATACTCCGGCAAGACCGTCAAGAGTCAAGACCTGACCCCTCCCCCCGATTACTCACTCATATAATAACGACTTTTACAATCAGGACATTCCACAAAATCACCTTTATCGGTCCGTTGCAGGCAACCCTCGCCAATTTGTTCTATTACTTCACCGTCTTCGTTTTCCATTTTAGAATTCATTTCGGTGCAATATACCCAAGCGCCACAGTTATCACAATAAAGATCTTCACTTAAAACTTTAGTCTTGCTCACAGTAAATTCTTTCATCCTGCCTCCTATGAAACTCATCCCCAAACTCCACGCACTTATCCATAAATATCACTACTTTGTCAAGGCAAAATCTGTGCTGTGGTCTGTACCGGACGTTAATGGCAACCGGATATGTTAGATTTTTTGACAAGCGCCGGAATCTATGCTATTTGTGAGCAAATTAACCTGTGTAAGGAGGGATGAAAATTGCTTCAACGGGCCTTATTTTTGGTGATAATTTATATTTTAACAACCACTCCTGCCTTTGCGGGGAAGATGTACATTTCCGACTCATTTACTGTAACATTGCGCACAGGTCCATCCAACCAACATAAGATTATCTCCATACTTAAGTCAAATAATGTGGTGGAGGTTCTGGAAAAAGAAGGTGACT
>JAUWNZ010000276.1 GCA_030612385.1 Pseudomonadota bacterium
ATAGGGGAAGTCCAGACACGCAGCCGCCTCCATCTTCAGGAAGCGGGGTTTGGGCGTAGAGGTTATGCATTTGAGCCTTGCACAGCCCCTGTAGCGGAGACCTTCAGGTCTCCATATTCACGTAACACAGTATGACTGAAGCACATGG
Organism: Pseudomonadota bacterium; assembly: GCA_030612385.1. GTDB lineage: Bacteria > Desulfobacterota > Syntrophia > Syntrophales > JADFWA01 > JAUWNZ01. Next base: position 149 of record JAUWNZ010000276.1, read on the forward strand.
AAGGCTGAAGCCTTCCGCTACATGCTTCTGCCATATGTCTTCCGCTATTCATTGAGCTGATACTTAATTTCTTGTTTTTTGGAGGTGTTATCATGGCAGGGCAAGGTGGCGGCAACGGTCCATGGGGAGGCGGAGAACAGCCCGACCTCAGAGAAGTAATTGATAAGTTAAAAAATCTAAAACTCCCGTTTTTGGGAAAGCATGGGTTTTTCCCCGCGTTGGTAGTGATTATAATTTTATTGTGGATGGCATCGGGGATTTACTTTGTGGCTCCCGACGAGCTGGGGGTGGTGAAAAGGTTTGGGAAAGCGGTGCGCACTACAACCCCTGGCCCCCACTATCACCTCCCGTCGCCCTTTGAAGCGGTGATGAGACCGAAGGTAACACAGGTGCAAAGGATAGAGGTGGGTTTCAGGACAATCGGCGGTAAAGAGCACGGCCGCTACAGGGCGGTTCCTGCTGAGAGTCTGATGCTCACGAAGGCCGAGAATATAGTGAACATGACCTTCATCGTACAATATAAGATAAGCGACGCAATAAAATATCTCTTCAACGTGAGGGAGCAGGACAAGACGGTGAAGGATGCGGCCGAAGCGGCAATGAGAGAGATTGCGGGCAGAAATGAGATAGATAATATACTCACGGTGGGAAAATTCAAGGTTCAGCAGGCGGCAAAAGAGAGACTTCAGGAGATACTGAACGGTTATGGCGCCGGAATACATGTGGTGGCTGTTCAACTTCAGGACGTCCATCCGCCCGATCAGGTTATGGCGGCATTTAAAGACGTTGCCAGCGCCAAGGAGGACAAGGCCAAGATGATCAATGAGGCTCATGGATACAGTAACGAAATTCTGCCCAGAGCAAAAGGAAAGGCGGCCCAGATTACCAATGATGCAATCGCCTATAAAGAGTCAAAGATCATTTCCGCACAGGGAGATGTAAGCAGGTTTTTGCAGGTTCTTGAGCAGTACAGGATGGCTAAAAAGATTACAGAAAAGAGACTGTACATCGAAACGATGGAAGAGATACTGCCCACTATAAATAAGATCATCATTGAAGGAAAGATAGGGGGTAATGTCCTGCCATATCTTCCATTGAAGAAAGAGATATTGAAAGACAAGTAAATGTTTACGGGTTCAGCGGTTCACAGGTTCAGAAGTTCAATGGTTCAGCGGTTAAAAGTTTCATTGCTCTACAGCCGTGAGCCGTTAAAAATAATGAGTTGCAATATGCAACTTTAGTTTTCGGGAGGAAGCAATGAAAAAAATAGGGGCATTCGGAATAATTGCCGTATTGTTGATTGTTATCGTTGTTGTTTCATCCACAGTTTATACGGTGGATCAGACAAAGCAGGCCATTGTTATCCAGATGGGGAAACCGGTTGGAGAGATTTCCGGGCCGGGACTTCACTTCAAGGTACCCTTTGTTCAGCAGGTTATCTTTTTTGAGAGGAGGATATTGCTGTACGATGCGCCACCCGCTGAAATCCTTACCAAAGACAAAAAGAATCTTGTGGTGGATAACTACACCAAGTGGCGGATTGTTAACCCGCTGAAATTTTATAAGACCGTCAAGGGTGAGCCGGGGGCACAGTCGAGGCTTGACGATATCGTCTATGCGCAGCTTCGGGTTGAACTTGGTCAACATGAATTAGGAGATATCGTTTCAAAAACGAGAAACGAGGTTATGCAGATTGTTACCAGTAAATCTGATGTCCTTGCAGAAGTTTACGGGATAGAGGTTGTCGATGTAAGGATCAAGCGGGCGGACCTCCCCGAACAGAATGAGAGGCATGTCTTCGACAGGATGAAGGCGGAAAGAGAAAGGCAGGCAAAACAATATCGATCCGAAGGTGATGAGGAATCCGTAAAGATAAAGGCCAAAGCCGAGATGGAAAGAACCATAATACTGGCAAAGGCTTATAAAGAGTCGGAAGAAAACAAGGGAATAGGGGACGCTCGATCCGTAAAGATATACGCCGATGCGTATAAAAAAGATGTCAATTTTTTTGAATTTACGAGGAGCCTCGAGGCCTACAAAAAGACTATGAAAAATGATACGACGCTGGTGATTTCCCCGGATGTGAAATTCTTCAACTATATTAA
>JAUWNZ010000053.1 GCA_030612385.1 Pseudomonadota bacterium
AATCCCTTGATTTGATTGGCGATCCGCCTCGCTCCTCAAATATAACGCGCCTTTTGGCTCGTTTGACAGGATCTGCCCCTCACCCGAGCCCGAAACTAACTGGCGATAAGATCTTTTATCAGCCAGACCTTTGACTGGGACAACATGAGGGTACGACATCGTTTCCAGGTCGCAAAGAGATCACTTTTCTTTGCAGTTGTCTGATTCCTGAATCAGTGCTCATTGGGCCGCGGATATTATCCACGGTCTCTGACGAGCTTCCGTTGTGCCCATTCTCGACCGCGGATAATATCCGCTGGATCGTTGCAAACCCGACAGCACAGGCTGATCAGACGACGGAACCTCAATAAGTGTTTGGTGCAGTCCTTGTTTGGACGATCACCCGCTTCGAAATAAAGTCAGATATAATGTCAATAGGCCGAAAGTTCGTTAATCGTTTAAGCGAAAAAAAAAGCGTTTTTTCGTCTGAGGGATAATATTACCTCTTGACATCAGGAGGCCTCATAAGTGTTAGCCCACTTGGACGATTAGAGTGAAAAAGTGCTTTTTTCAATGCGTTCAGACAGAAATTGTTCAAACTTTCATCTGTCTGTAGAGCGCGTATAGCAAGGGCTTTGTGTAATTCCTTTCCAGGTCGAAGTAGAAATTTACCAGAATATTCCTTTCCAGCGGTTTCGGGGGGAAGAGGGTTGCCATTTTCTTTATATAGGGCAATATTTTCGTCAACAATTTCACACAGTTCTTTGTAAACTTCAGCTTCATTATCTCCGTGGCAGCCTCCGTAGAAAAGACCCGGACAAGTTCCCACATAGCATTGATCCGCTTCAAACCATTCAACAATTTTTAAATAAAGGTCGGATTTTTTCATTTTTTCGACTCCTCAATCGCTTTTTTGACATCCCTTTCCTGGTAGTGCAAAGCATCATCTCCAGCTTTGCCGGAAATTGTTATAGGTTTTGCCACTTTTAGATGAACAAAGTTGAGGTGACTGCCTTTGCCGCCCCGATTAACAAAGCCTGCCTTTTCAAGTTTTTTGATGAGTTGTTTTATCTTCGGTGGCATGAAAAATATAGTATCGTTCTGATACCATCATGTCAATCATTTTGTGTGAGATGATAGTTTTTGAGAGCAGGGCTAACGGCTGAACTCACCTGCCGCCAACACTGCGGAGCACTGAGCCTTCAAAATCACCTGCTTTGATGCGGGGCAGGGCATTGCAGGAGTCGCAGCGCTGTTGGCGGTCTGGTGAAGTGACTGGTTGTGCCAGATGGATTTTAAATCAATGAAGAACTGGCTGTTTATTTTAATGTGCACTGAGTTCTTTTTCGATACGTTCTGCTAAAAAAATTTTCAAAAGAGACTGATATGGGACATCTCTTTTATTCGCCAAAAGTTTAAGCTCTTCCAGCATTGATTTAGGAAGACGAAGAGATATCTTTTTTACAGAAGGTTTGAGATTTGAAAATGTGATTCTTGCTGCCTGATTCCAATTAATGAATTCAGTTGAGTCGTGAGTAGCCCAAAATTCTCTTTCTTCATCTTCGTTTTTAAATTTAGGTAGTTGTTTACTCATCACTGTACACCCTCCTTTCTTTGCGACTCATATCTCTTGCCGAAATCACACGAATAAGATTATTTCTTACCGTAAACGCAATAAAGAGAAATCTTTTCAAGTCTGTTTGGCCAAGTGCATAAAACCTTTCCTCTGTTTTTGAATGTATTATGTCGTCTTGAATAAGCAAGGGATGGTTGAAAAAAACTTGTTCACACTCTGATGGGCTGACTTTATGCTTAAGCCAGTTTTTGTCAGTATTCACCTCGTCCCAATCAAAGCCTAAACATTGGTATAATATTTTTTTGTATATCTTATCCATATAACATGTATATACTCATACAATACATCTTGTCAAGTTCTGATGAGAGAATTGAGGGCACAACGCGGCAGTTGAGCAGTGCCCCGGAGGGGCATCTGACTCGGCTATTCCGGGGAGGCTATTCCGGGGACATAACACTTATTTCTCTTGAAAAAGGCAGGATTATGTTCTAATCCTTTCACATGGCACGAATATCTCGAATAGTTGCTGTCGGATATCCACATCACATTACACAGCGTGGTGTACGTTCTATGGCCATCTTCGACAGCGATAGTGACAGAAACACCTATTTGCAGTTTATAAAAGAAGAATCGCAGCGCTGCGAGATTGACGTTCTTGCCTGGTGCTTGATGACTAATCATGTTCACTTTGTTGCTGTGCCGCACAATGAATCTTCGTTTGCCAAGGGATTTGGTGAGGCACATAAACGATACACACGCATGAAGAATTTCCGTGAAGGAGTACGCGGATATTTATTTCAAGGACGATTTGGTTCATGTGTACTTGACGAACGTCATTTGCTTGCGGCTGTTCGGTATGTTGAAAATAATCCTGTTGCTGTTGGTATTGTTAAAAATGCCTGGGAGTATCCGTGGTCAAGTGCGGCCTATCACGTTGGCAACATTGAAGATGATGTTCTTGTTAAAGACAGAAGTTTATATGAACTCGTAAATGATTGGCGGATTTATCTTGGACAGGAAGAAAAAGAGGATTTTAATACCATCAGAAAGGCGACAAGAACAGGCCGCCCGGCAGGTGATAACGATTTTACTATAGCAATTGAAAGTCAGACAGGGCGCGTCCTTCGACGAGCAAAGCCTGGGAGGAAGAAAAGGCAGCGACTCTGAATTAAGTGTTATGTCCCCGGATAACAAGGGACGCAGTGGCGTTTGCAAGCGCCCGCTTGATAATGGGGTGATCTTTACTGGTGGACAGTGGGTCATTGTTGAAATAGAAGATCCAGCTCAAGGCGTTTGCTCCAGGCTGAATAAAGACCGAGGGAGGGACCATTTCATCCGTCGAGATATCGTAGCAGAGCGGTTGAATCTTCAACCGACCATCGCTGAAAAGGTGTTCGACATCAGATCCGTGATAGACATCATCAGCATCCACGTAGCAGCCTCCCTCCGATAGAATGAAGCAGAGCCGAAAGTAGTCTGACTGCATCGCGGGATGATAGCACATGTCATAGGCTTTTTCATATCGCAGTCCCAACCGTTGTCGAATAAAATCTCTTGCTTGGTGCTCATCGAACAAAAGTAGTTCGAGCCCATGTTGCTCGAGTTTCCTCCAAGATTCGATACATTTTCTAACGTCTTCTGGAAGTCGATTTAGGTCGTTCCAAAACTGCACGATCCGCCTTGGGGGATGTGCCAAAAAAGCAGAGGATACTTCGTCGAACTCATGGGAACTCTGCACTAATCTCCGAACAAAATTGGAGCGCGCGCTATGATCTTCCTCTGTTAGTTTACTTATTTCCATATATGATTCTCTTCTTGCAACAAACAGTCGAATACTTACCCCTCGTTGCTCTTTAGCGGGCGCGTCTTTTTGCGATCCGCTGCAAGAGCGTGGGGTTATGCGACTTTTGTTTGCTTTCTCTTCGACCACAACCCGGCGTATTCTGGTGAAGTCACCGCAACACTATCATGCCCCAGACGCCCTCAACACGGCACGCCGTTCCTGCTTTCTGTATTTTAGACGGCGATTATCGAACGCCGGCATCGTTCCTTCGAGGATATCCACCACTGCCTGGTTAATGCGGGCGTCTTCGATGGACCCGGAAAAGAAATCGAAGTCGTGCTTGCCGTCCTTCTTGTCGATCGAGACATGGATGATCTGCTCTGCATCGGCAACGACGGCGAGATTCGGATTGTGCGTTACGAGGATGATCTGGCGTCGCTTCTTGGCCTGCTTGATGAACGTGACCAGAATTTCGTAAACGCTCTTGTTGTCGAGGTTGTCTTCCGGTTGGTCGATAACGAGTGGAATATCCTGCCGGTCCAGCATGAGATAGAAGACCAGCAGCAAGCCCCCGCGTTCTCCCGGAGAGAGTTCACTGAGGTCCTTCTGATCAACCTTTAGGTCGTACTTGGTGCCCAGATAGTCAAAGCCGAAGAGATAGTCATACAACTCCTGAACCGTCCGCTGGCCTTTCATCTGCTTGAAAACGTCGCGGGCCGCGTTCGGCGGCGACACCTCATCGCGCTTGTCGGTATGCAGTGCCTCGACAATCGCGCCGAGTGCCTTGAAGACTTCGCCCTCGTTCTCCCAGTCAGCCACGGAGTCGCTGAACCTGCGCAGCATGACCCGTCCTTCCTCCTGCCCGCGGAAACTGCCGACTGCGCCTTGATTGATGAATTTCAGAAACTCGTCAAAGAACGCGGGACTAAACCGCAGACCCGCTTCGATAGAAATATCGTATTCGCCCAGATGCTCCCGGCACTTGGCGATCTCGGTGTCAATGGATTGCTTGACCCCGTTATAGAACTGCGAGAGGCCGCGCTTCTTGTTGAAGACCTCCTTGCTGATGCGTTCTCGATTAGCGCGGGCGTCGCGCAACGCCTCTGGATAGACCGTGTTGACCTTCTCCATCTCCTTTTCCAGCCCTTTCAGCGTGTCGGCTGCGGGATTCTGATCGTCCCCGCGGAGTTCCTTTTCCCGGTCCGTCCATAATTTCAGGTCCTTCAGATACTCCTGATACTCGCGCGCGGGTTTCCCCAACCGCTCGACGAGGTCGGTCTTCTGAGCCTCCAGCGCCGCTTTCTGGCACACGAGACTTTCCACCGCACGCGCCGATTCCGCGGCGGCCTCGTCATCGCCCTCCACAGTCGCGGCGATTTGGTCCTTGGTCAGGAGCAAGGCTTCGATCTCACGTAATCTCTGTTTTTTCGCAGAGACGACCCCATCGAGAGTGCTGTAGTCAACGGTGAGCTTGATGATCTGATCGAAGGCCAGACCGGCGGCGCTAAGAGCTGTCTGATACTTTGCCTCCAGGCCGGTCAGAGCGCCGACTTCGCGTTCTATGGCCTGCCGGACCTACCGGAGTTCTTCGGCGGTCCGGCTCACTTCGACCTGCTCGGCCTCAAACTGCGCAATCTGATCGGCAAGCCCCGCAATACGCTGCGTGAGCTGTTCGATCTGCGCTGTTTCCGCCGACGCAGTCCCGGCAGTCGCCTCGGGATTCGGCTTCTCGGACGGCCGGGCGGTGGCATGAGCCTCAAGGTCTTCCTTCTTCAGCTTGATCTTCTCTTCGAGTTCCTTGCGAAAGTCCTCGGTCAGTTTGCTCTCGACTGAAACGACTTTCGCGTTGGCTTGATGAACTTCTTGCTTCTTCTGTGCGATGTCCTCCTCGGCCTGCTGCGTGCGGTATTCAATCACGTCATTAAGATTGGCCTTACCGAACTGATCCTGCGGCTTAACGTAGCGAAAGATAACTTCGTTGAGCGTCGCTCGGAACTCGTCATCCGCGATATTGGCGCAGATTCTCTCCAGATACTTTTGCGGTAGGTACTCGACCTTCTCCGGCAGGTGCGACGCGACCTGCGCGTTGAGGAGCTTGCGGTCCGGTTCCCCCTCGTACCAGTGAAGTGCGCCCTGAAAATGCTCGGCGCAGCCGCCTTTAAGAAATTTGTCCTTGTTTAGGAAGGAAAACAGCTCTTCCACTTTTCCTCCCGACATGCCCTTCAATGTCTGGTTGTGGCTGTTACCGAGCAGCCCGATGATGTCCGTAACCGCGCTCTTGCCACTGCCCCTGTTTCCAATGATCGCGACAAGTTCTTTGCCGAGGACGATCTGCTCGTCGCAAAACCACGCGCCGTGCTGGTCTTGCTGATACCCGTCAATGCAGGTGATGTGGAGCGACTCGATGTACCGCGTCTTGTTCTCGCGGACACGGCGCTCGATCTCGGGTTCTTCGCCGATAAACACGCGGTCCCGCGGCTCGAAAATAATCTGTTTGAGACCTTCAAAGGTGAGATCGGACTTGATCCACGTCGGTTCCAGCACGATACCGCTGCTGCTGTCAGAAATTACCTGTCCAAGACGCTCATCCAACTCCGAAAGGGAATGGGCATCGCAGGCCGACAGGACAGGTTTCGGCTCGGTGTGCTCAGTCTTGTCTTCGGCGCGGTCGGTAGAAAGAAAATATTCCACGTTGCCCGCGTTCCCGAAAAACGCATCGCTGAACTTGTCCACTTCATCGGTAATCAAGAGCTTGCGCTTCTTGCCGCGCTCGGGGCGGATACCGTCATTGTTCGCCGCGGCTATGATCAGAACGTAATCGAGCCGGTCCGCGTCCTTGCCGTAGGTTTCCTCAAGGGCGTCGCGGATGTACGCGCGTGTCGTCGTCGCTTCCTCGAAGTGGCTTTTTTCCGTCAGTTCCGAAGCCCTGACATGCCGGCCAGCACTGACAGTCTTGTTCGTCTTTAAGGACATCAGGAACAACTTGATCTTGTCCTCATGATCCGGGCGGAACGGATTGAAGACCAAGTGGATGTTGACCTCCTCCTGATTCTTGTTGACGACATCGTTGGTTCTTAACTCGATATTCGGAAAGAATACCTTGTCAGAATATGGATAGCGTTCCTGAAATTTTGCGCGCGCGGATAAGTACCCATCGGCGGAGAAGTAATCAGTAATCCCAAACGCCTGCACGTCGGACTCGTGGAGCCGTTGACAGTATTCTTTCCATACATCGCCGTCATCGGATTTGAATTGATTGTTGAGTTTCGTACCAGGAGTGTGGATATGAAGATCCCACTTTCTCCACTCCGATCCTTTGGGCCAAGTTCTTGTCATGGCATCAACTTTCATGAGAAACCCGCATAATCGCGGTGCTGACCGGCACCGGGGCCGCACAAGCAAGCGTAGCTTGATTGTGCGGTTGCCGGTGTCCGGTCAAGCACCTTGTTCCGGCGCGTAGCGACGGCACAAGGTGCTTGATGAAGTCAGCACCGCGATTCACGGCGGCGAAGCCGCCGTGAACAAGTTATTGAGCGGATATGGATATCATCACCTTTGTAATGATATCCGTCTTTTTAAATGTAGGAAGGGTTATGTTCCCCGCCCCTTGTGGTTTGCTGGAGTCGCGTCTTAAATATTCACTATTATAAACTAAACAGCCATAATACCATTACTTAATATTTAAGATGTGATCCGCACTTTTTTTATTTACTCTCCAGAATCGGTTTTAAAATATCCGGGCTTTTTTCTGCAAAGCTGTTCATCCGTTTTACGATCTCGCTGTCAGGGTTTGACCAGCGGTTGTGGAGTTCTTCAATTACATTTTCTTTTTGGTCGTCCGGCAACTGCTCAAAATCGTCATTGCTCAATACTTGATTTAAATCCTGCTCAACAAATTTCAGGATGTCGATCTTTTTTTCTTTCATGTGGTCGGGGAAGTAGAGTTCGAAGACGAGGGCATCATTTATTTTCTCAAAAGTCGAATGGGTAGAAACATTCTGGAATAAATCATATTCAATAATACAGTTTAAATGTTTTGATGTTTTGTTAAGCACGTTTAAACGGTCTGTCCCTGGCACAGGGAAATTCTCTAAATATGAAGATTTAAATCTAAAATAGCCGCCTCTTAAAACTGCACCGGTATTCTTCAAATAAAACCAAACCAATGATGAATTAAATATTGAATACAGCTGATGTGTGTACGTAAGATATTTTTTCCGGGGAATTATTGCATAGCTAGTACAGCGTATATCCTAAAGCTTCGGATATAGGCGTTTCAATTTGATTCTGGCGTCCTTCGTCCTAAACTGCCAATCGACCTTGGTTTGACGGTTGTTCCGGTCGATATTCCATGCCGCCACTTCGGATCGCATCTT
>JAUWNZ010000169.1 GCA_030612385.1 Pseudomonadota bacterium
ACGCCGACAAAGGGTGATTCATTACCCTCGTCACTTATAAAGTCATCCCACCCCGCAGAGAGATAGAGGTGTTTAAAGAGCCTGTACTGACCGTATATCTTCAGATGGGGGTCCCTGTCTTCATCAAAATCGAATGCCTCGAAGCTGAGCTTGAGGTCGTCATTGAAGGCAAAATAGTCGATTCCTACACCGCCCGTAGATTCCAGAATTCCGCCCCTGAGGACAATATCCCGATACCGCTTGGCAATCTCCACATTGAAGAGAAGTTCATCTTTCTCCCACCTCTCCTCTTCAATGTATCTGCCATCCGAGTAGGAATACTCCTTTTTAGTCCTTTTTCCCCTCGGATCACTTACCAGCCCGAGTATGTAAAAGACATCTTCCTTGGGTTGTATCCTGACCTCAAGATAACTTTTTGCATCACCTTCGTCAAACAGGTACTCCCCACGATAGCTAAGGAATAGCCTGAACTGCTCCGCCTTGGTCATATATCTGTTGAGGCCGGCAAGTGTCTCGTTAAGATTGTCCACGGTTTCTTCATCATGCACCAGTTTGCCGATCGTTCCTCTTCCTTCATTGATCTTATTGGTAATTTCCTGAAGTGAAACGAAGGTCTTATCAAGACTGTCGACAACAGTTTCATCCTTGACCAGGCGTCCGACTGTCCCCTCGCCCCTGTTTATCCCCTTTGTAATCTCGCTTAGCGAGGAGAAGGTCTTCTCCATCTCAACGGAGGCGTCTTTCAGGCCGGCAATCATCTGAGAAAACTTCTCGTCATTCTGCTTCACGACCATATTAAGGTTATCGGTAAGATCCCTCATATTTCTAACTATACTCCGAAGAGACTCTTCTCCTTCTTCCCCTCCCAGAACCATGCTTAATGATGTGGTTATCACCTTTATGTCATCGGCAATTGAGCCGATCTGGTTCAAGAGCCTGTCGATATCCACCTGATCTACCACCATGGTAATCTGTTCTCCCTCCTTGAGACAGATCTCTCTCATCTTCCCGGGGATAATTTCTATGTATTTCTCACCAAGGATACCATGGGTTCTGATTACAGCCTTTACATCCCTCGCCAGCTTGACATCGGGAAGTATCTGCATGGTTACATGAGCCTTGCTATCTATGAGTCTTATGCTCTCAACCCTGCCCATCTCGACACCGGCAATCTGCACCGACGCATCCCTCTCCAGCCCTGCCACATTATCAAAGACCACGCCTATCCGGTATCCCTTTTTCAGACCGAAGCCATATTCACCCACTCTGAAGGACATGTATCCCAGTATGATCAGCCCCGCCAAGACGAATAATCCTACCTTCGCTTCCGAACTTATTGAAAACATCCTTCGCCTCCGAATTTAGTATCCGTTCACCGCAGAGACCGCGGAGATGACAAAACAGTTAAAAGGATTACAGAAGCGGTCATCTATAGGTTCAGGGGTTCACGGTTCACGGTTCACGGTTCACGGTTCACGGTTGATAGCTTTTAACCGTTGAACCGTTGAACCCTTGAACCGTGAACCTCTTTATACTACCCCGTCCCCACGATTATACCATCTTGATAGGCCCCTCGGCGCTTCCTGAGAGAAACTGTGCCAGCACAGGGTTCCTGGTTTTTTTTATCTCTTCAGACGTTCCATACTCCACTATCTTTCCCTCGTACAGCATGGCTATCCTGTGCCCTATTTTGAAGATGGATTTCACATCATGGCTGATGACAATACTTGTCAGATTGAAGTTCTTCTGTGTATCAATAATAAGACTGTTTATCGCCTCTGTCATAACAGGATCGAGACCGGTTGTCGGCTCGTCAAACAGGACAATCCGGGGGTGCATGGCGATAGCCCTGGCAAGTCCAACCCTTTTTCTCATGCCTCCGCTCAACTCTGATGGCATCTTATCCTCGACACCGGTAAGTCCCACCGCCATGAGCCTGTCGGAGACTATCTGTTTTATCTCTGCATCTTTCTTTTTTGTGTGCTCTCTCAAGGGGAATGCGACATTTTCCCCCACAGTCATGGAATCAAAGAGAGCGGCATCCTGAAAGAGCATGCCGAAATTCCTCCTGATCCTGTCGAGTTCCCTCTCATTAAGTCTGGAAATATCGACTCCGTCAATGAAAATATGGCCGCTGTCCGGCTTCAGTAGTCCTATAATGTGCTTCAGGAGAACACTCTTCCCTCCCCCGCTTCTCCCGATAATAACAGTGGTCTTCCCCTCTTCGATCTCAAGATTGACTCCGTCCAGGACTTTCTGTTTCCCGAATGATTTATGTAAATCAAGAATCTTTATCATTATCAAAACATGATTGCGGTAAGGAAATAATCACTTATAAGTATAGTTACCGAAGCTAATACAACCGCTTCCGTCGTAGCCTTGCCGACGCCCTCCGCTCCGCCGGTTGTGTTAAAACCTTTATAACATCCGACCAGGGATAAGATCAGGCCAAAGACCGCTGCCTTAATGAGGCCGTTGAAAATATCATCCAGATCTACATATCTGCAAATGTTTTTGACAAAGATACCTGAATTGATATTCAAGAGAATAACCCCTACAAAGTATCCTCCCAGTATCCCCACGAAATCTGCAACCACCGTTAAAACAGGGAGCATGACAACACCGGCGACAACTCTTGGAACAACGAGATGTTTAACGGGATTTGCCGCCATGACGTATAGAGCATCGATCTGTTCCGTAACGCGCATAGTCCCTAACTCTGCAGCCATGGCGGAGCCTGCCCTGGCCGTTACCATCAGAGACGTGAGAACCGGTCCCAGCTCTCTCGTCATGCCAAGGGCCACTATGGAACCGACCATGCTCTCAGCGCTGAACATCCTGAAACCATAATATCCCTGAAGGGCCATAACCATACCTGTAAAGGTACCGGTCAAAACAACGACAAATATCGATTTAACACCGACAAACTCCATCTGCTTTATGATATTCCGGAGCTTCAAAGGGGGTCTTATCGTCCAGCTTAAGACTGAGATGAAAAAAAGAAGAATCTTTCCCATCTCCTCGACATATCGCAGGACAGATCTTCCGAGACTATCGATGACTGCGGAGACACCGTTCATTAATTACAGTGGGCCTCTCTTGTTTGCGTGAACTTCCATAGACAATTGAATAATCCGATCGATCAGGGCCGACTGGTCGATTCCGGAAGCGGCCGCCTGGTGGAAGAGCGCCGTTGAGGGGGTCATTCCGGGTAGGGTATTGGATTCAAGAACCGCAACAAACCCATTTCGTCTCACAAACATGTCTATCCTCGCATATACCTTCAGCCCGAGAGCGCGAAATGTCTGCACGGCAACACCCTGTATCTTTTTCAAAGTTTCATCCGGAACCCTGGCCGGGGTCTTGTTTTCACCCTGTCCATAGAGAAATTTGTCTTCAAGAGAAAGTATATCTCCCGTGGGAATAGTTTCTGAGGGTGTCAGGGCGGCAGGCTCGTCATTTCCTGTAACTCCGCACGTAACTTCGGTTCCGTCAATGAATTCTTCGACCAGCGCCGAGTTGTCCCATTCAAAAGCGGCTGCCAGGGCGTCGAAGATTCCTTCTTTCGATGTCACCTTTCGAACTGCGGTGCTGCACCCTTCTCTAACAGGTTTAACAACACAGGGAAAACCTATCTCTTCTTCTATTCTCTTGAGGGCGCCGTCCTTCTCCAGATTGTTCCATTGCTCTCTGATTATCTGAATTGTTTTGGGAACGTCGATGCCATTCATGCGGAGAATATTTCTTGAAGTATATTTATCAGCGCCAAGAGCGGAGCCAAGCACGCCGGACCCGGTATAAGGAATCCTCAAAAGCTCTAAAAGTCCCTGCACACACCCATCCTCTCCATACTT
>JAUWNZ010000187.1 GCA_030612385.1 Pseudomonadota bacterium
CGGTATTCCGATCCTTTTTAATAGTCCTTTTTCTGCTGGTCTTCCATCAGCTCTGTTACGCGGAGAGCGGCCCCGACATTCCAGAACCCCTTGAACCCTGGGTTGACTGGGTTTTATACGACCAGGAAGAGCAAATAAAATGCACTCCTTACTATAACAATCCCAACAAATTTCAGTGTCATTGGCCAACAGAACTCGTATTGGATTTAAACGATCATGGCGGTCGATTCAGTCAATCCTGGCATATCCTGCATGAAAGCTGGGTTACTCTGCCGGGCAACAACAATCAATGGCCACAGGATGTCAAGGTTAATGGGAAACCTGCCGTTATTGTCCGGAAACTCAACAAGCCTGTTATTTACCTGCAACCAGGCTCCCATGCTCTTACAGGCATTTTTAAGTGGTCGAAACTGCCTGAGTTTATACAAGTTTCTCCTCAGTCTGCGATTGTCTCACTGACTGTCAACAACAGGAAAATTGAATTCCCCAATATTGGTGCATCCGAAAAGTTGTGGCTGAAAACAGAACAAAAAGAAGAAAAAATAGAAAACCGTCTAAAAATAGAAAGCTTCAGGCTTATTGAAGACAGGATCCCTGCCCGGGTAGAAATCCATGTCACTCTTGATGTCGCAGGTTCCGCCCGTGAAGTCACTCTTGGGCCACTATATTCTCCTGATAAACTCATCCCGATAAGCCTGCAAAGCGCGCTTCCCGTGAAACTCGAGCAAGATGCGAAAATTCGGGTGCAGGTACGCCCCGGCCGATACCGGTTTACACTCACTCTGAGGCACATCGACCCGTTAGAGACTCTCGCTTTTGAACATCCTGGTGATGGTTTCTGGCCGGACCAGGAAATCTGGTCGTTTTCTGCTCATTCCAACTTAAGAATGGTTGAAATTGAAGGTGTCCAGTCCATTGACCCCTCGCAAACGTCTATGCTGCAAACATGGCGAAAGTATCCTGCCTATCGACTGCTTCCCGGAGAAACCATGCGCTTTAAAGAAATCAAGCGTGGGGATCCACATCCGGCGCCTGACCAACTCACGCTGAATCGAAGCTTATGGTTACGCTTTGATGGGAGTGGTTATACTGTCCAAGACAATATTAAAGGCAAAAAAAATACCAACTGGCGGCTGGAAATGAGCCCCGAAATTACGCTTGGCAGAATTGCCGTGGACGGGAGAGAACAATTCATAACGCAACGTAAGGGAACAGAAAAATCGGGAATAGAACTCAGAGAAGGTGTTTTAAATCTCACAGCCGATAGCAGCTACCAGGGAAATATTTCCACATTGCCTGCAACCGGTTGGGATCATAATTTTCAACAGGTTTTGGGGAAACTGCATCTGCCTCCAGGCTGGAAACTGATCAACGCAGGAGGCATCGATAAAATACCACATACCTGGGTTAAACGCTGGACGCTCCTGGATTTTTTTATTGTTCTTATCTTTACTATTGCTCTGGCAAATCTGTTTTCAAAGCCTTTGGCAGTGGTTGCCTTTATAACTCTGGTACTGATCTACCAGGAACCGAATGCTCCGAAATATATCTGGATGGCTTTGTTGATAGGTTTTGCCTTGCTTAAACACCTGCCTGAAGCCCGCTTTAAAAAGGCTGTCAAAATCTATCAGTTAGTGGCATTCCTCTGCCTGATACTTATCGTTATCCCCTATTCAATCCAGGCTCTCAGGGTCGGAATTTACCCGCAACTGGCAAAACCCTGGGTGTCCATGACCGATCATTCTCGGTATCCACAAACGGTTTCAGAATCAGCACAAAGGAAAACCGACAAAGAGGTCCGTGTGGACCGGAAGGCGGCGAGAAAAGCAGCAGGCGTTTTTAAGGATAGGGCAAGAGACGCACAAGCCCCGATGGAAAGTTACAGATCTTCATATTATCAGAGCCAGGTTATGCAGTACGACCCAAAGGCTCTTAACCAGACAGGACCCGGAATACCCAGATGGCAACCCTTCGAAACCATACATTTCAGCTGGTCAGGACCGGTGACCCGCGATCAAACAATTTCTTTTATGTTGATCGGCCCAAAGACCAATCTCGTTCTCTCTTTTGTTCGGGTATTCTTGATTATCCTTCTTGCGCTTGGAATGTTTAAAACAGGCTATCGACGAGGCAAAGGATTTCATTTTCCAGACTTGAAATCATATTTTATGGGTATCTTCCTCCTTCTTGCCCTCTTTAGTCCCGGTATCGTCCACGCTGGAGATATTCCTTCACAGGAAATGCTCAATGAGCTGCAAAAAAGGCTTCTTGAAAAGAATGAATGCTTTCCGGCATGCGCGGATATCCCGAATATTAATATAACGATCTCTCCGGGAAAACTTTCTATCGTTGCCGACATCGATACACAAATTGATACGGCGGTCCCCCTGCCCGGCCATGTTCAACACTGGCTGCCCCAACGGGTTATGGTGGACGATAACCCTGCACAGGGGCTCTTTCGGTCAAATGAATGTTTGTGGGTCATGGTGCCGGCCGGCAAGCACACCCTGAAACTCGACGGTTTAATTCGAAAGCAGAACACTTTGCAACTGCCATTTCCCTTAAAACCCCATCATGCGAAAATAACCGCAAGTGGCTGGTCTGTGGATGGTGTTCACCCTGATGGTTCTTTTGATTCCCAATTACAATTCAAAAGAATTATTGAACAACCGGACAAAAAGACAGAGATTCTTGAAACCGGTGTCCTCCCTTCATTTGCCCTGATAGAGCGAAATATACTATTAGGCCTCGTCTGGAAAGTTGAGACTTCGGTTAAGCGAATAAGTCCGAAGGGGTCAGCGATAGTTATGGATATTCCCCTTCTTCCTGGAGAGTCGGTCACCTCGGAAGGAATTCGGGTCAAAGACGGTATTGCCCAAATTAACTTAAGGTCCGACCAATCTCACATGCGGTGGGAATCTTTTTTAGAGCCTTCTGACTCAATATTATTGAGCCATTCAAAAACCAGTGAATGGACTGAAATATGGAGAGTCGATATCAGCCCAATATATCATTTGGAAACAGATGGCATTCCCGTAATCCTTCATAAAACCGGCAACAGATGGTACCCGACCTGGCACCCCTGGCCGGGTGAAAAGGTTACCCTTCACATTACCCGTCCTGCCGGAGTTGGGGGCCAAACGATGACTATTGAGAAAAGTCATCTTGAATTACGACCCGGTCGGCGGACAACCCATTCTAAACTGTCACTTACAATAAAAAGCAGCCAGGGCGGGCAGCACACGATTTCACTGCCTCCGGACGTAGAACTTCAAGAAGTAAAAATTGGTGGAAAAATCCAGCCGATTCGTCAGGAGGGAAGAAAGGTGCCTCTGCCTGTCATCCCGGGCCGGCAGGAGATCGAGCTTCAATGGAGTGACCTTGGTGGAATCACACCATTATTCAAAACGTCAGAAATCGATCTCGGAACCCAAAGTGTAAATGCAAGTACTGATCTCTTTTTGCCGCATAGTCGCTGGCCGTTATTTGTTGGCGGTGAACAACTTGTAGGACCGGCTGTTCTTTTCTGGTCGGTTCTCTT
>JAUWNZ010000262.1 GCA_030612385.1 Pseudomonadota bacterium
AGCTCACGCCGAAGCCTGTCAACTCGTAAATTCGTTTCATCTCTCCCAAATTTCTAATTTCCAATTTCAAGCCGTGAATGGCTAAGATTCACAATCACTTTTACATACCGGAGTTTGCCCCTATTTATTGAGCTATTACGAGAAAAGTTTCTCTCAAAATGCTCAAGATCGCTCGCAAAAGACTTTTCCTGAAACCGTCAGGATTTTTAGTCAAAAAAGCTTGATTCGTTTAATGTCTGTCCTGTTTTTGAGTTCTTCATAAACGGTGTCCGCGCAAGATATATCTTGAATAGCGAGGCCGGTGGAATCAAAGAGTGTGATTTCTTCTTCCGATATTCTTCCCGCTTTCTTTCCCGCGACAATCTCTCCAAGCTCTGCATAAACATCCTTTTTTGTAAGCTGTTTTTTGCGGAGGGGCACATTCAATTCACCGCTGTGTAATGCCTGAGTCCAATCATCGATGACCACTTTTGCCTGTTTCAGAATTTTTGGATTAACCTCCTGTTTCCCTTTGGCATCCGCGCCAATGGCACTGATGTGAGTTCCGGGCGAAACTTCATTTACCAGCGGCTCGCGAGACGGAGTGGTCGTGAACAAAATATCTACATTTGTCGTTACTTCATCGATGTCAGGTGAAATTATTGTCTCTAACTTGCAAGTCCTTTGCGCCCAACGGCAAAAGTCCTGAGCGCTCTTGTCATCCGGGTTGAATTGCCATACCTTGATGCTTCTTAATGTTCGCACCTCCATGGTACATGTCAGTTGGGTGCGTGCCTGAACGCCGCAACCAACAAATCCGGCAATTTTAGAGTCCTTCCTGCTTAACAATTTTGCCGCTAATGCTCCCGCGGCCCCGGTCCTCATTCCGGTGAGGTATGTTCCATCCAATACAGCCAATGGAAATCCGGTTTGGGGGTCTGTAAGGATAATGACTGCCATTACAGTGGGAAGACCGTGCCTGCTGTTTTCGGGATGCACATTCACACTCTTTATTCCCGCTATATCAAAACCCTGACCATAAATATAGGCCGGCATGGATCGCAGGTCACCTTTTTTAAAGTAAAGGTAACTTTTCCCCGGCATATCGGCCTGACCCAAACCGTATGCCTTGAATGCCTTTTCAATGGTTTTATTGGCAACTGCGGGGGTCAGCACTTCCGCGACGTCATTCTTCGTTATGATCATTGTCTCCATGTATCCGGTCCTCACATAACATCTTAACTCTTTAGAAAAATTGGACGGAAGTCACTTTGCAAACGATTTCAAGTGATTTATGGAAAAGGATCAAACCCTGCTGTTTCAATGGGATCCCTTCTTCACAAGAAAATATAACTTCCCCTCTTCCTTTAAATGTCCTGCCATGATCTCGGCCTCTTTGCCCCTTCCACAAAAAAGATCCACCCTTCCAGGACCGGTTATTGCCCCACCGGTATCCTGATTCAGGACAAAACGTGAAAAAGGAACCCAGGCCTTTATATTTCCATCACTGTCTAAGAGAGGTTTCTTTGTCCTGACAAAGGCAAGAGCCCCCCTGGGATATAGCTTTGAGTCAGTCGCAATCGATCTTCCTGACGTGAGAGTAACCCCCAAAGACCCTACAGGCCCATTTTCTACGATGCGGAAAAAAACGTAGCTCTCATTATGGTTGAGAATATCCGACATCTCCTCAGGATGTTCCTTCAGATATCCCTTGATACTGCTGAGCGAGACATCCTCCCTAAGAAATTTTCCCTCATCTATCAGGTGCTTCCCGATACTCCTGTAAGGTCTTCCATTAGAACCCGCATAACCTACCTGGACAAGACTCCCGTCAGAAAGACTTATTATGCCGGAACCCTGGATATGCAGAAAGAAAATATCAACGGGATCCGCAACCCAGGCAATCTCAAGACCCCTGTCCTTTAGACATCCCTTTTCGTCTATATCCTTACGGCTGAAATAAGGGACTATCGCTCCATTCTCAAGCCTGACAACTATCTGCTCACCCTCAAACTTTCCCTTAAATCTCCCAAGGTCTATCACGATGGAGTCACCCGGCTTCCTGTAAATTGGATATCGGTATCTTACGGTTCTCTTGAGAGATCCCTCCAAAACAGGTTCATAGTAACCAGTAAAGAGCGCCTCCACGTTTTCACTACGGTCGGCGGACTTATACACATCAAAAGCATCCCTTATTCTTTCCTCCCTGATCTCCCCTGATGCGGTACTCCTTATTATCCCTAAAAAACTCAGGAGGGATTCCTTTAACTCCCCGGCAGTATAAGTACTATTTCCAAAATTAAAAGTTCTTGCCTCAGGAATCTTGTCATAATACTGAAGGCTGCTGCTGATCGCCGTTTCAAGGGACTTCCGATCAAGATCATCCGTAAAGGAAGGGAGTCTGTCGGTGGC
>JAUWNZ010000161.1 GCA_030612385.1 Pseudomonadota bacterium
ATTCCACCGCCGATCACCAGAGTGCGTTTCGTCAGCGGCATCCTTTCGCCGGCTAGCGGGCAAAGCAGCCGCACTCGCGAGACAGCCATCTTTACCAGGGTTACAGCCGTTTGTGTCGCGGCATCAGGCTCATTCATATGAACCCAGCTACACTGTTCGCGCAGGTTGGCTATTTCGAGAAGAAAAGGGTTAAGACCGACAGACTGTATCATCTGGCGGAAGGTGGGCTCATGAAGCCTTGGTGAACAGGAAGCCACAACAATGCGGTCCAATCCGTGTTCAAGAATGTCCTCTTTGATCTCCTTCTGACCAGGTTCGGAACAGGCATAGGCTATGTCTTTTGAAACAATAACCTTGTCAAGCACCGACACTGTTTCAGCCACATACCCACAGTTTACAGTCCGGGCAATATTCAAACCGCAGTGGCACACATAAACACCGATCCGCACGGCTTGACCCGGATGTATTGAAATCTTTTCTGCAACATTTTCTTCCATTGTTATACCTTTTACTTTGAAAGATGAACGTCCAACATCGAACATTGAACGTCGAATAATGATGTCGCTCCGCTCCTTAAATTATTCTAAAATCGAATACCGAATATTCAACAGCTCTTTCTTCATTGTTCTTCATTCAACTCATTCAACATTCGATGTTGGACGTTGGATGTTCGATGTTCATTCTTTCCCCTTTGGTTCCGGCTTGTCCGGGTTAGGCTGAAGGCTATTGGGTTCTGGGTTGTAAACCTTTGAACTCAAAACTCAAAACCCGAAACTTGAAACCTTTTTTCAGATAGAACGATGATACGTATTACCGACATACTTGATAAAGCGGGGGAATATCTGACTCCGGCGGATCTTGAGATGATAGAGAAGGCATACATCTTTTCCGCCTCCGTTCATAAGGGACAGGTTCGTCTCTCAGGGGAGCCTTATCTGACACATCCCATGGAAGTTGCGGGGATTCTGGTCGATCTGAAACTGGATTCGGCAGCGATAGTCACAGGTCTGCTCCATGACACAGTAGAAGATACCCTGGCCACACCTGATCAGATAGAGGAGTCCTTTGGCAGGGATGTCGTCTTTCTTGTGAACGGGCTGACCAAGTTAAGCAAGATAACATTCGGGAGCAGGGAAGAGCGACAGGCGGAAAATTTCAGGAAGATGATCATGGCAATGTCTTCCGACATCAGGATACTCCTTATTAAATTGGCAGACAGGATTCACAATATGAGAACCCTTGAATTTCAGACTCCGGAAAACCAACAATTCATAGCCGGGGAGACTTTAGATGTGTATGCGCCTCTGGCTAATCGTCTCGGTATCTACTGGATGGAGGTGGAATTAGAGGATCTCGCATTCAGATATCTCCATCCTGAACATTATTACGAACTGTCCACACAGATTGCTAAAAGGAAGGATGAGAGAGAGAAATATACTGAAGAAGTGGAAGCTATCCTGCGAAAAGAGCTGAAGAAGTCCGGACTTAAGGGTGAGGTTGAAGGCAGGGCAAAGCATTTTTACAGCATCTTCAAAAAGATGAAGGAACAGCATATAAATTTTGATGAAGTCTACGATCTGACGGCCTTCAGGATAATACTCGATTCCAGGGAAAAGGAATGTTATGAAGCGCTGAGCATAATTCATTCCCTCTGGAAACCGGTTCGAGGACGTTTTAAGGACTATATTGCCATGCCGAAGGCCAATAACTATCAATCTCTCCACACAACGGTTATCGGTCCTCATGCTGAAAGGATGGAGGTTCAGATCAGGACCATGGCTATGCACGAATGGGCGGAAAAGGGGATAGCGGCTCACTGGAGATATAAAGAGGGGGGACTGTCCCGTGAGGATGAGAATGAACAGATCAATAAGCTAAGAGATCTGTTTGAGATTCAACAGGATCTCAATGACCCCAGGGAATTCATGGATAACTTGAAAATCTCCCTTTTCCCTGATGAGGTCTATGTCTTCACTCCCCATGGCGATGTGAAGTCTTTCCCCAAAGGGGCCACACCTGTTGATTTCGCTTACAGCATCCATACGGATATCGGCAATCAATGCACAGGTGCCAAGGTCAACAGAAACATCGTTCCGCTTAAATACAAACTTCAAAATGGCGATACCGTTGAGATTATAACCCGGAAGGGACACCATCCCAGCAGGGATTGGTTGAGGTATGCCGTTACGTCGAGAGCGACATCGAAGATAAGAAGCTGGGTAAAGACTGAGGGGCGGAAGATGAGTATCTCTCTTGGCAGAGATATTCTTGAGAAGGAGTTCAAAAAATATAATCTGAATCTTAATCAGATTGTCAAATCAGATGAGTCTAAAAAGATCTGCGAAGAATATTCAATCGCTACATTGGATGATCTGGCGGCAAACATAGGTTATGGGAAGGTATCAGTCAGACACATTGTCGGCCGTTTTTTGCCCAAGAAGAAGAGGGGATTTCTCGATATTGTTTCAGAAAAGTTAAAAAGGAAACCGGCAGCGCCTTTATCGAGAGGGGTTTCCCTTACCGGAATTGATGATGTTATGGTGAGATTTGCCGGGTGTTGCGATCCTCTCCCAGGTGACAGCATCATTGGCTATATTTCCCGCGGGAGAGGAATGACAGTTCATACAGCAGACTGTTCCATGATAAAGGATATGGACACGGCAAGATTAGTTGACGTTCAATGGAACCTCAAAGAAAAACATACCTATCCGGCTCATATCAGGGTTAATTGTAAAGACAAAAAGGGGTTGTTAGCGGAGATCACTTCCGCTATGCTGGCCAAAGATGTCAACATAAACCATGCCGAGATTGATACGACACCGGGAAAGAGCGCAATTTGTAATCTTGAAATAGAAGTAAATGACCTTAAACATTTCAAAGAGGTGGTTTATGAGCTTAAAAAACTGAAAAGTGTGTTGTCGGTTGAGAGAATAAAAAGAGCAATTCCTGATCCGATCGAAAAAGAAGTCCTGGGGTGAACTGTTGACAGTACATCGTACTGTATTAATCGTTCACGCAACAGGCTCTCAGGGTGTAATTAGAATGATGAACAAACTGTTTTTCAAAACGACATTTTCTGTTTTACTGGTATTGCTGCTTGTTCTGCCTTTGAGCTCCAAAGCGGAAAATCGCCATGATCAATATCTGATTATGGTGGATCCGGCGCACGGCGGGCAGGATAAAGGGGTAAAATTATCAGGGAAACTGTATGAAAAAGATGTAACTCTTGCCATTGCCGGATTAATAAAAGATGACCTGGGCAGGTCAAAAAATGTCAAGGTCCGGCTTACAAGATCTGTCGACAGGGATATCTCTATACCGGATCGGGTCAAGATGATAAAAAAATCAGGCGCTGATATGTTTATCAGTTTACATGTGAATGCGGGTTTTGGGAAAAACTCGAGCGGGTTTGAGGTCTATTTTCCTGGTTTCAAATTGTCCTCCACAGGTAAGAGCGCTTCTCAAGAAATTTTAAAGGACATGATCAAGACAGAATATATCAATGACAGCGTTAGATTTGCCAAAATTATTCTGAGAAACATGGGAAAGATATTTCCAAGGAAGGACAGAGGGCTTCGGAGCGCTCCTGTTCCTGTCCTCGATGGTGTTGACATTCCTGCGGTTGTTCTGGAAACGGGGTTTGGCACGAATATTAAAGACAAAAAGCAATTGACGGATAGAACAACACAAAAATCCATTGCGGGGGCAGTTGCCAAAAGCATAAGGGAATATTTTGATCGTTCACCGCAGATACGACAAAACGATTAAATAGGATTAAATGGCGGGCGGGGAATACACCATTGTAAAGGAGCTTGGCGCCGCCGGCAGTTATGTGGCATTGTCTATCTTGTAAAAAAAGGCGCCGAGAGGCTCCTTACCCTGAAGTGCATTCTTTCCCTTCGTTCCCAGGCTCTGCC
>JAUWNZ010000266.1 GCA_030612385.1 Pseudomonadota bacterium
CACTATATCATCATCATAAAAGACCACCGCCTGTCCGGGGGTGATCGCCATCTGCGGCTCTTTGAACTTTACGCTAACCCTGTCTTTACCAAGGGGGGTTACCTGTGCCTCGGATTCGTTGTGATGATACCTGATCTTTGCCTTTACTTCAATGGGCCGTTTTAATTCTTCCATGGCTATCCAGTTCAGCTCCGAGACCATAAGCTCATCTCCGTAAACCTCCTCTTGGGCGCCCACCACGATGGCGTTTTTCTCCTGATCAATGGCAGTCACATACAATCGCTCCTTAGATGATATTCCCAGTCCTTTTCGCTGCCCGATGGTGTAAAATGGTATTCCCCGATGCCGCCCAAGAAGATTTCCCTTCCTGCTCAGTATCGGTCCCTGCTTTGCCTCAGCTTTTACAAGGGCAGAATAACCTCCGGCGATAAAGTCCTGGCTCTCCGGTCTATCGGCAAGGTCAAGCCCAAAATCCTCCTTACATCTTTTTTTGCATAGCCGCCAAGCGGGAAAATAAGGCGGCCTAACTGCTCCTGGGACAGGGAGAAGAGGAAGTAAGACTGGTCCTTCTTCGCATCTATCCCCTTTTTGAGCAGATAACGACGATTGTCTTCATCATACTCCGTTCTGACATAGTGGCCGGAGGCGATATAATCAAAGGCAAGCCCGGCATCTTTGGCCTTTTCAAGCAGGGCGCCAAATTTGACTCTCCGGTTGCACCTGACGCAGGGATTGGGTGTTCTTCCCGACAGGTACTCCCGGCGGAAGTAATCCAGCACCTCGATTCTGTATTCCTCACTCAAATCAAAGGCGTGAAAGGAAATCCCCAGGATTTGAGCAATTTTCCGGGCGCGCTCTATGTCCTCTTCCTCGCCGGGTCCGTAGCAACTATGACGGGCGCCTTCCACGTGAAGGGCTTCCCCATCCCATATCTTCATTGTTATTCCAACGACCTCAAACCCGGCTTCTTTCAGAAGAGCGGCGGCAACGGAAGAATCTATGCCTCCGCTCATGGTTGCCAAAACCCTCTTTGCACTCACGTTAATCATCCCTTTTTTCAAACCCGACTTTCTTCCCGACAAGCGTTACAAGCGTTCACCGCAGAGCTCACAGAGAGCGCAGAGAAACTACTCTTATAAGCCAGGAACTAAGATTTTAAGTCGTCGAGTAGGTGAGTGGTTCAAAGACGTTCACCACTTAACCCGAACAAGCCGGAAGAGCTCAAAGCTCAAAGCTCAGAGGCGGACAGGTTAATCCTAAGCTAATTGTTTTGTCATCTCTGCGCTCTCTGCGGTGAACTGATACCTCCCCGATAACACCAAATTGGCCGTTAACTTACCCGATGTCCATGTGTGTATATGTTCATCCGAGAACCCCCGACAGAGCCGATGAGGGTGACATTCAACCTCTCCGCCAAACCGACTGCCATATCCGTGGGAACAGAACGGGCGACAATCACAGGTATCCTCTGCTTTGCCACCTTGATAAGTATCTCCGAAGATACCCTCCCAGTGGTAAGGATAATCCTGTCTTCAGTGGATATCCCCTTAAGAAAGCATTCCCCGATGATCTTGTCTATAGCGTTATGCCTGCCGATATCTTCGGTAAATATCTCTATCCGCTCTCTGCTGCACAGGGCGGCGGAATGAACCCCATGGGTGTCTCTATGCAGATTGGACATCCCGAGGAATTCTTTCATCATGGGGAAAATTTTTTCCTTTGAGATCAGGACGCCGGACTTTAGAGGAAGGCAGTTTTTCGCATCCACCGCCCGGTAAAAAGAGATGCCGCCGGCGCAGCCCGTGCCGATCACCCTCTTTGATATTATGCCTTCTTTCAATAAATCATCGTCAGCGATCTCCACCCTGATATACCACCCCTTTTCATTCAGGGTGATCCCCTTTATCTCTGTATCCTTCTTTATCAACCCCTCGGAGAGGAGAAAGCCGACCGCAAGATATTCCAGCCTGTCGGGAGTGCACTGCAGGGTCGCCAGCTCCTTACCGTTTACGAGCACAGTCAGAGGGACTTCGCGCACCACCAGATCCTTCGTTTTTACCATTCCGTCAGCCCTGACCTGTGTCAGTTCAACCTCACGTGTTAAATCCATGGACATCTCCGCTACACAGCTACAACTTCTTTTATTTCAGGAACGACACTTTTAAGATGTTTTTCTATCCCCATCTTTAGTGTCATCTGGGCCATGGGACAGCCGCCACATGCCCCAAGCAGTTTAACCCTGACAACGCCATCATCACCGACATCGATCAGTTCAACATCTCCCCCATCCGCCTGAAGACTGGGTCTGATGTCGTCTATTGCCCCTTCTATTTTCTCTTTCATCATATCACTTCTCCTTTTTCGGGTTTCAAGTTTG
>JAUWNZ010000320.1 GCA_030612385.1 Pseudomonadota bacterium
AAAGGGAACGGTGCTGGCTTCCGACGCCTTTTTTCCTTTTCGAGACGGGGTTGACATGGCCGCCCAGGCCGGCGTTACAGCTATCGTGCAACCCGGCGGTTCAATAAGAGACGAGGAATCCATAAAGGCGGCTGATGAACACGGGATCGCCATGGTCTTTACCGAAACGAGGCTCTTTCGGCACTAAAAAACGGTTTCGGGTTCAAAGTTGCAAAGCAGGGGTTAAACTTAAGTAATGTAGATTGAGACAAATTTGTATTCACCGCAGGGATCGCAAAGAACGCAGAGATAATAAAACAATTAAATAGGATTAACTGGCTGGCGGGTGGCATGGACAAACTTGTTTGTCCGTGCGTAATTACTCAGGTTGTGGGCTATTGGTTGTAGGTTGGGTTGAGATACGAAACCCAACAAAAGGCTATGAACTTTCAGCACGGAGGAGGAACACTCCATGAAAAAAGAAACCAGGTTATTGGTAAGCGTAGTCATGGGAAGCGACTCCGATCTACCCATAATGAAAGAGGCGATAAAGGTTCTTGAAGAATTTGGCGTTTCCCATGAAGTTTTCCTGACCTCCGCCCATCGTTCACCGCAGCGGACATCGTCATTTGCGGGGGAAGCAGCGAAACGGGGAATCAAGGTTATCATCGTAGGCGCCGGGGCGGCGGCACATCTGGCCGGCGTTATCGCATCACAGACGGAACTGCCTGTAATTGGTGTGCCCATCGATGCAACTCCCCTGAGAGGGCTCGACGCCCTGCTCTCCACAGTTCAAATGCCCGGAGGAATACCGGTTGCCACAATGGCCATAGGCAAAGCCGGAGCCAAAAATGCCGCTATCATGGCCATAAGGATACTCGCCCTGAAAGATGATGGTTTCCGAAAGAAGCTGAATGCCTATACTGAAGGTATGGCCAGGGAAATTGAAGAAAAACAGAAGGGCCTAAATGCTTGAAATACTGAAGATCGATCCACAAAAACCTGATGAATCCTTAATAAAAGCGGCAGTAAATATTCTTAAAAAAGGCGGGATTATAGCCTTTCCGACAGAAACTTTTTACGGACTCGGCGCTGATGCCGGAAATGTTGAGGCTGTTGAAAAAATCTATCGGATCAAGGGCAGAAACCCTCAAAACCCGATCCCACTTATCATAGGAAACACCCGGGATATGACCGGGCTTGTTGAGGATATACCTGAAACCGGCCGAAAGCTCATGAAAAAGTTCTGGCCCGGGGGGCTCACCATTGTATTCAGGGCCTCTTCAAATGTACTCCCAAGACTAACGGGAGGAACGGGGAAGATCGGCATACGCCTTTCCAGCAATATTATTGCGTCTCAACTGGCAAAAACCCTCTCAAATCCCATCACCGCCACCAGCGCCAACCCGTCCGGGGCGGGAGAATGTATATC
>JAUWNZ010000073.1 GCA_030612385.1 Pseudomonadota bacterium
TCTCTATATACAGAATTCTCCCGGATACATGGTGGGTACTCAGGAAGAATATGCCGGCATCGGCAAATACGGTTCAGGCATGGTGAGGGCTGCCGCGTGCGCGGATGTTCCCAAGATTCAATGGGTAATCGGTCCCGATCACGGCGCCGCGAATTATGGAATGTGCGGAAGGTCCTACGACCCTCATTTTATCTTCGATACCATGCGCGCCAGGACTTCGGTTATGTCCGGACAGACAGCCGGCAATATTTTAACCAGTCTGGAGAGTGCGAATGCTAAGAAAAGAGGCGAGGAGATGGATGAGGATTCGGCAAACAGATTCCGGCAGATGATGGTAGAGAAATATTCGAGTGAGGCTCATCCTTTTTACATGGAAGCTCGACTCTTTCACGATGGAACAATTCCCTTAAAAGATTCTCGTCGTGTTCTGGCAAGCGCATTTGAGGTATCCTTATTGAAACCGATACCGGAATCGACATTCGGCAATTTCAAATTCTGATTCTGGAACATCCGATACGTGCGAAGGTTTGTAAGGAAACATCACTCTTGGCCGCAATATATTGGATGTGGGCGGAGACGCACAGGCAGGCTTCAGTCGCCCAGCAATGAAGGGAGGTCTATAATGTCCGGCGTTATTTTACAGGAAAAAACGGATGACGGTGTATTAATACTTACGTTGAACAGACCAGAGGCAATGAACTGCATGAATTTCGGTATGATCGAGGCATTGCAGGAAACCGTCAAGGAAGCAAATTTTGATATGTCTGTGAGGGTTATTATCGTCACCGGTGCCAGACCACCAGAGGGAAAAAAGGCGTCTTTCTCAGCGGGAGCCGATTTGATTGAGAGGCGTACCCTTTCTGAAGACAAGGTGAGGCGTTTTATTGCCACCGTTCGTGAAACAATGACAGTGGTGGAAAATGCAAGGATACCGGTGATTGCGGCAATAAATGGTTATGCCTTCGGCGGCGGCACTGAGCTTGCTCTGGCCTCTGATCTGCGGATTGCGTCATCAAATGTCATGATGGGTCTTACCGAGACCAGTCTGGCGATCATTCCGGGAGGCGGCGGCACTCAGCGACTGACCAGAATAGTCGGTCTGGCAAAGGCGAAGGAATTAATTTATACCGCAAGACGAATTGATGCCGAAACGGCTCTGGAAATCGGTCTGGTCAACAGGGTTGTGGAACCGGACAAGCTGATGGATGCCTCCCTTGAACTTGCCAAAGAGATTTCCGGTAATGGCCCCATTGCGGTTCAACAGGCCAAGTTTGCCATCAATCGTGGCTTTGAATGCAGCCTTGGCGTGGCGCTCCCGCTCGAATCAAAGGCCTACGAAATCACAATTCCAACGGAAGACCGCCTTGAGGCCCTGGCGGCATTTGCGGAGAAGCGCAAACCGGTATTTAAGGGCAGGTAGGCCATAGAGTTTCGGGTTTCGGGCTCGAAGGTTTTAAACTCGAAACCCGAAACTCGAAACTCGAAACCCAGTGGCCTACAGCCTAAGCACCCTAACATAAGGAGTATTTCTATGAGTGACAGGTTTCAGTTAAGCTATCCCAAGAAGGTACGTTTAGCGGATATATCCATGCGGGAAGGTCTGCAGCATGAGGAACACTTTATTCCTACGGATGCTAAGGTTTACTATGTAGAAGAATCGATACTGGCCGGCTTTAAGCGGTTGGAAATAACCAATCTTGGAAACCCGGGGATCATGCCGCAATTCAGAGATGCGGAGGATCTGTTCAAGCGTGTGCGTGACAGCAGGCGTCTGTCTCGTCGCGGCGTCAACTTTGACGACATCGAACTGACCTCTATATGTATTCGAGAAGGTGCGGTGGATAGAGCCGTTGCAGGGAGAAAGGAAGGATGGGGGCCGGATCGTATAGGAATGATGGTTTCTACCGATGAGGAACATCACTTTGCCAATTCGGGGACTACCTTGCCGGAGTATTGGGAAGAAGCGGAAAGATGCATCCGGAAATGTCACGACGTCAACATCAAGGTCTTTGGGACGGTCAGCACTATCTGGGGGAGTCCAATCTCCGGACCGACAAGGTTCGAGGACGCCCTTGAGTTCACGGAACGCTGGCTCAGCATTGGCGCCGATGACATAGAACATGCCGACCACGACGGTTCAGCGCCTCCAAATCAGGTGTACCGTTACTTTTCCATGATTCTTGACACGCTCCCCAACACAGATATTCATGTGGCGCATTTTCACGTAACAAGAGGCTGGGGGCCGGCCAATACCCTCGCTGCGTTGAACGCGGGAGTTAACATTCATGAAGGCGTGTTAGGTGGAATTGGGGGACAACCAACTAATTTCATAGATCGCACGCCTGTTAGAGGAACCGGCGAGTACTACTATATAGACCCCAATGTAGTAGGTCTTGGAAGTCTTGAGGACATGCTTGTTATGATGGACGAAATGGGTATTGAGACAGGTATCGACGTGGACAGGATACTTTCATTGGGCAGGAAGTGGGAAAAGACAATTGGTCGTCGCCTGAGGTCGGAATCCATCCTTAATGGCAGGATACCCAAAAAACCCCGGGAGGAATTCAAACGAAAGGGGTTGGCGGGAAAAAAGGCAAAGCGCGGAGAAAAACCCGGACAGTTGTACCCGTCGAATTGGCCGGAAGAAGTGGATCTGCCATCTGAAATTAGCGGAAAGGAATAAACACAATAAAAGCTTTGAAGAATATGACAAGGGCGTGATCGCTTTCGGTGTGTTTTTATTCTGTAAGAGGCCAGGGTCAGAATCTAAATGAGATGGAATAGCTTCCGCCGTCCAGGATGCTCTTTATAACGCATCCGCTCTTATAAAAAACTTTCAGCATGGCAGGATTGGTGGCAAGCGCCTCCGCCGTGAATCCGGAGATACCTTGCTCTTTGGCAATCTGTATTAAATATTCGAGCAGAAAGCCCCCCACTTTTTTATTCTGGTACTGGTCGCCAACCGTAAAATCTACTTCGGCCATATTTGTGGTTCGATCCAGTAAGTAACGCCCCACAGTAATTATCTTTTCATTTCCTTTCTCATCCTTTTTTATTCCCACGATCGCCATCTGTTCTCGATAGTCGAGGTTCACCAACCACTGTGCCTCTTTGTGAAGCAGAGTTTTTTTGGAGGTAAAATAACGGCGATATATTGACCCGTCTGAAAGGGAATAGAAGAACTCCTGAAGCGTGCGCTCATCCGACGGCTTTACCGGCCTGAAGAAAATGACCAGGTTGTCCTTGAATGTCTTATAGATCTCCAGATTCTTCGGATATTGAGCAGTTCGTGGCGGCAGTACCTGATCCGGGTAAATATAGCTATATTCCTTAGCTGCGGCCAGGAGTTCCTCCCTGAATTTGGGATGGGCAATTCGGATTAAATCCATTGCCCGATGGCGGATATTTCTCCCACGCAGATTGGCAATTCCGTATTCAGTAATCACATAATGAACATCTCCCCGTGTGGTCACTACCCCGGCTCCTTCGCTTAAGTGTGGAACTATTCGAGACTTCGAGCCATCCCCTGTGGTCGAAGGAAGAACTATAATGGACTTCCCCCCCCTGGAACGGGCAGCGCCACGAATGAAGTCACAGTGTACGCCAATACCACCATAAAAAAGATGACCCGCAGAATCAGCACATACCTGTCCTGTAAGGTCAACCTCAATCGCCGCATTGATGGCCACCATCCTGTCGTTTTGACTGATAATAAAGGGATCACTGGTATAGTCTGAGGGATGGAATTCAAAAAAGGGATTATTATCTACAAAATCGTAGAGATAACGGGAGCCCATACAGAAACTGGCCACAACCTTTCCGGGGTGAAGAGTCTTCTTTTTGCAAGTGATTATACCTGATTCAATAAGCTTTATGGTCCCATCTCCAAACACCTCGGTGTGAATGCCCAGGTCTTTCTTGTCTCGAAGAAAGGGGAAGATGGCATAAGGAATCCTGCCTATGCCCATTTGAAGTGTGTCGCCATCTTCAATAAGTTCAGCTGTTTTTTCAGCAATCTGAAAAGCAATTTCTTCATCAGGTATGACAGGATTCACTTCTATGAGAGGCCTGTCGCTCGCCACCAGGATATCAATATCATCAACATGAATAAAGCTGTCACCCAGGGTTCTGGGCATGCGAAAATTTACCTCGGCAATAACAATCCCGGCGCTCTCAGCAGCGGATTTCACAATATCCACAGATATTCCATAACTGCAAAAGCCTTGCTTATCAGGAGGGGATACCTGTATTAGAGCAACATCGATAGGAATTCGACCGCTTCTGAATATGGCAGGCACATCGGACAGAAAGGTGGGTATGTAATCTGCGCGGCCTTCAGAGACCGCCTGGCGCACGTTAGGCCCGACATAGAAGGTGCTATAACGAAAGTTGTCGATGAATCCGGGTTCTACATATGGAGCTGAGCAGAGTGTCAGGGTGTGAATAATTTCCGTATCCGACAGTTGTGATCCAAGATTGGTTAGCTCCTCTACCAGAAGTTGTGGCTCAGCACAAGCAGAGCCGATAAAAACACGCTGCCCTTTCTTAATGCACTTGAGAGCATCCTGCTGTAAATATAATTTATGCTTATATCGCTCTTGCCAGGGAATTTGTTCCATCTGTTCCATCACCCTTTAATAATGTTATCGTAAAAGCAGGTGATTGAGTAGCTTTTGGCTCTATCGTATAATGAGAATACGCATTACCCAAGCCCACTTATACCACTAAATAACAGCACAAAAAAATATAATACTTTCGTACACTCAGATGTCAGGGTAAGCGGCACTGTCCAAACTGTCACTATATATTTTGAAAGACCTATAAACTAAACTATGAACATTTTCAATATTTTTAAATTCAGAGAAACATCCCGTTGTCATTCCGGCGAGCCGAAGCCCTGAGTATAGCGAAGGGGATAGCGAAAAATCTGACCTGCCTGTGCCGGCACGGCAGACAGGGACACGCACAGGGAAAACTAAGAAAACTGAGGGACGTACATTAAGATATAAATTTGATAAAATCGTAAAAAGTCTGAAAAACACTCTTTTGTCATTCTGAGCGATAGCGAAGAATCTGATATCACTGAGATTCTTCGTCGCTCCGCTCCTCAGAATGACACCGTGTGGACTTTTTACGAATGCATCAAATTTAGTTATCAACTATTACGTACGCTTTAGATTCAGTAATGGCTTTTCCCCTTCGAACTGTAAGGTTGATGGCCAGTTGTGTTAAATTTAATATTTGCCCCCAGGCCCTTCTAATATATCAATTGGTTAATTTTGTCCGACAAGGCTCCATATCTCTTCAATATGTTATCTTGTCGCGACCCCATTCACTATTCATTCACTATTTTTGCTCCGCGGGACCAAAGGAGCGGATGAAAAGATCGCGGAGGGCCTGCCGGCCATCATCGGAGAGGTAGCGGGTTCCGGTGCCGGCAAACGTATCTGAGGTAATCACCGGTGTGTCCTCAACCCATTGGCTGTCCTCCCAGGAAAACCACCCCTTTCGTTCCTGATCATAGACGCTCAACGGCCGGTTAAATAGTTTTGCCAACTCGACCCCCCATCCGGTGCCCCCTTTGACGGTGTTGTCCGCCAGTATCCAGCCGACCGCAATAACATGGTGGCCGTTATTGACCATGTGAAAAATGGACTGGATAATCTTTCGAATCTTATCCCTCCGGGAGTAAGTGCGTTTCATCCGCTTGGACACAATTTCCATGCTGACGTCGCCCCTTTGCAGCTCTTCCCGGTTCAGTACCCGGACGCCCCGGGTGCGCTCGGCATTGTGCCCTTCAAATGATATATTCACCTCTTTCATGTGCCAGGCCTCGGCAAGTTTGCCGAATTCCGCCTCAGCCCCCTTGTGGCCGCCGCTGTACAGCGTGATTTTTGAAATGTCTGTCATTTTCTTACCTCCTAAGTTTTTTAAGACGTTTTGCGATTATGCAAAAAAACACCCCGCCGCGCTTCGGCAGGGTGAGTAGAACCTCGAAAAGTGTGATAAGCGCTTTGGTAGAGAAGTGGCACTGTCTCAACAGACCCATTGGCAGGGTTTATCCAGAGCGAATGAGAGACGCCTTCTTTCTTGAGATAGCAACCATTTGATGGGATATATTTCTTCTTTTAGCTACAAGGTTAGTAGCATCCCGTCTATTTCGCCCCGATTTTTTCATGCCGGTTAAAGCTATGTCGAAGATATTCAAAGCCAAATTCCGCCGGCCGGTTGCTTCAATGCCAAAAGCAAGCAGTTTCAGGACAATTTCAATGGTGGAAAAGGCACCTGTTTTATCAAAGAACGATAAACCCTGCCAAAATTTACAACTCCAAAACCTCTTTCCCTTCCACTTCAACCAATCATCACCCTATATAATAAGATCTGGCTTACTTGAACACTCAATAAATGAAGTTCGACATCCACGGATAAACACAAGAAAATAAAGGGGCACCCATTCCTCCAAAAGAATACTTTCACGTAAGGGCGCAAAGTCGCCAAGGTTTTTTTGTTGTTCTTTGCGTGCTTTGCGCCTTTGCGTGAGAATTTTTGGGAATTACCCCTTGATGCATCCAACCGCTCTTAACCTCGCCACCTTGCTGGAAAGGCCGGACTGATGAACGACATCGATCACATCATCTATATTTTTATAGGCTTCGGGTATTTCTTCACGCAGGGTGCCCCTTCCGGAAGCAATAACGATAATACCT
>JAUWNZ010000028.1 GCA_030612385.1 Pseudomonadota bacterium
TTTACCCACCCTATAAGATACATCTCGAATCAATACCCATATAGCAAATGACGTGCCAAATAAGCCGGGCTTCCTGAACAATGGATTGAATCTGACCTGCCTGTGTCGGCCAGAGATATTTTTTTCTTCCATGCATTGGCAGGTCAGTTCAATCCTTATAGGTTATATTGTGCCGTCCGATTTTTGCACATAGTCATCAAGCAGTGTTTCCTCAAAAGACGGACAAAGGTTTATTTTAAGAAAGCCATATTCAACTTTTACAAGGTCGCAGAGGATGGTTATACCGTCCACATAATCGCCATCACTTTTAGTGAGTAGTTCAAGTGCTTTCTTGATTTTTTTGTTCTATTTTGGTCATGTTTTTATCCTCATAGCAATATAACACCAAACTCACCTGCCGCGCCAATAACTTACGGAAAAACGCACCCGTTCTCGCGGTCAGGTGGAGTGTTTTGTTCGGTTATTTCATGTGCTTATGCTATTTTGATTAAGTCAATTATAAAGGTATTCTTAGCTGTACTCTTGTGCTATCGTAATTTATATAATTGTTGTTTTATAATTTCAGAATTTAAATGTAGTAAAATAAAAGTACATTTGTCAGCATCATCACTTCTGTCATTAATATCTCCATGAAATATGGAGTGCCTTATGAAACCAATTGCTTCAATTGCTGATTCTATTATTTTTTTTGAATTATTACTTACTAAATTATCTGTAAGATTTTTCGATCTATTAATATTATTTCTGTCAGTAAGATCCATATTTGATATGAGTTCTAAATTTTGTTTATGCTGAATAATAATTTGATTTATGGTTTTTAAATTTGGAAATCCTTTGCCAAGTAAGCCCTTAATACCTTTAATATGTCGATCACTCGGAGCATCAGTTAGCCACCCATATAGCATATTGAAGGTAATCCAAGCGTATATAAATCTATTAATTTGGTTGTTGGACTTAACTGCTTTCATGAACCAACTTATTGAATAATTGAGTTTTGGATGTTCGTTTGCAAGGAGTATTTGATATTTATTCCATAAATTGGGTATTTCGTTTGAATTATTAAGTTCAAATGTTGTGTGAGCATTTATTTTACAATCCAGATTTAATAATAAGCCCGAAGGAGAGGATTTTTTTTGAATATTAACTGGCAGTGCAACATGATTATTTAATGCAATGATTAGCTCAAGTCCTTCAGTGACAACTTCTGAAACTGAAGAATTCAAGGTGTTAAGAGTGATGCAAAGTGTCCCTTTGGTAAAATTTTTATTTTTTTGAGTGCTTGGGTAATGTGGGGAGTTAAATTTAAAGTTATCACTTTGTAAATGCTCATTAGTTATAATATTTTCGATTTTAAAGTCATATACCCAAGTATAAGTTTTCATAAAGCAATTTTTAAGTAATTCATTATTTTTAAAGTCTCTTGCTAAGGTTAGTTAGCGTAGAAGACACAGAATGAAAAAAATTGTGCCCTCTACGTTTTTGCTTAAAATGAAATATTGCAAATTAGTTGCATCGTGATACACAGCGACCATAAGCTGATGCACATCGACTAATACATTGGCCATCTCCATTGCATTGGCTAATGCATATTCCTTGTTCACTTGCACAATCGCCCATGCATTGACCTATTTCAGCCCCACTTTTAGCTACTACAGGGCTTTGTGTAAAGAAAATAGCACCCAATAAAGTGAGGGCTAATATGCTTGCCAGAATAATTTTTTTCATGGTTTTATCTCCTGTGAGAGTAGTCATTTTACCATACTTTACATATTTAAAGTATGGCGGTTAGTCCAGTTTGGAAACCGAACATTTAATATAAGTATTACTTAATTTTTCCACCAGCTAACAAACTGATTTAATGAATCGATACACCAATATTTAATTAAATTCAATCATTATTCTTGAAAGTGTACCGAAAATATGGTTATTACCTCTTAACACTTAATCTTTATAATCTTGTTGCTTCGACCTGAAGCATGCCCCGTCCTGTAGGCGAGGAGCTTATTAAGGAGTATAACTGTGACCAATCTTTTGCCGGATTTCCAAAAATTTCTCATTGAACATAAGCTGGTACCACAGAGACATGTTCCATTTTATGCCCTGTGGGCGAGCAGATTCCTGTCCTTTTCCAACAAGAACCAGGACAAGAAAATGGAACTCAGAATAAGGTTCTTCCTTGATTCTTTGACGAAAGAACAGAAGCTGGAGGACTGGCAGGTGGAACAGGCAGATAACGCTATCAGTCTTTATATCAATCATTTTCTGTCCGGCGACACATCTTTACTATCGCCAGATACTGAATCCGTCGCTCAAAATGAATTTCCGGATTATAAGGAAACGCAGCAGAAACTCCGGGAGGCTTTAAGAATCAAGCATTACGCGTACAGTACCGAAAGGAGCTACACGGAATGGTTCAAGCGGTTTCATACTTATGTGACCGGCACAAAACATAAGGATTGGCAAAAACATGGCGTTGATGCGACTGATGTCAGGGATTTCCTGAGTCACCTTGCCATCAGACAGAGAGTGTCGGCGTCTACTCAGAATCAGGCATTCAATGCCCTGTTGTTTCTGTTCAGGACGGTTCTTAAGATCGATCTTCAGGATCTCAACAAAACGGTGCGGGCCAAAAGGGGGCCAAAGCTGCCTGTGGTGTTGACACAGGATGAAGTTCATAACCTGCTTGACCAGTTAACGGGCAGGCAACTGCTCATCGTTCAGCTTCTGTACGGCACGGGAATGAGGCTTATGGAGGTTGCCCGGCTCCGGGTTCAGGACATTGATTTCGGTTTGAATTCCATAGTAGTGAGGGCAGGCAAGGGAGATAAGGACAGGATTACCATTATGCCCGAAGCGGTTAAAGAAGGCCTGAAAGAACATTTGTGTCACGTAATGAAGATTCATGAAAAAGACCTTGAAAAGGGTTACGGTGAGGTATTTCTGCCGGAAGCTCTCGACCGCAAATATCCGAACGCAGCCGGAGAATGGGGGTGGCAGTATGTCTTTCCAGCCACATCGCTTTCCGTTGATCCCCGGTCCGGCAATGTGCGCCGGCACCACGTCAGTCCCAGTTCAATCCAGAAAACAGTGGCGGGTGCGGTAAGGAAAGCCGGGATCGTGAAACATGCCAGCGTCCATACCCTGCGCCACAGTTTTGCCACTCATCTATTGATGAACGGTGTTAACATCCGTGAGGTTCAGGAACTTTTAGGTCATAAGAATGTCGAAACTACCATGATTTATACCCACGTTCTCAGAAATATGTCAAAAGCGCCGGTGAGTCCGCTGGATACCCTCCTTATGGGGGAACAGACCGAACAGGGGTCGGACCGGGCTAACTGACTGAAACATGAGAAGTAATATAGCTGAAAACACCGTATATCAGCCTTAGAAAGTCAATTTTGATACTAAAAATGATGTTCTGAGGTCTTAAAATATGTATTTGAGGGGTGGTATTGTAGCGGAGCTTATCGCAGGAGTTTTTTTGTGGAATGGTGGTATGCCACGTATTTAAATATATCAGAGGTGTAAGATGAAAAAGATATTGACAGGATTGACGATTATATTTGCCTTGATAATTTTTGTTCCTGGTGTGTGCTTTTCCATAGAATCAGGACCTGATTTTGTCGATGATCAAACTCAGCTTCTCACGAAACATGAAAGAGAGCGGATCGTTCAAATGAACCTGAAACTTCTCAAGGACCTGGATATTCATATAAAGGTGGCGGTATTAGAAAAAAGTCCTCCTGATATCAATCAAGAGGCCGTTCGGCTTTAAGGATGTATTTTTTGATAAGAATGGCTATCCTCACATTAAAAAATAAAGTTTGAAGGTTGTAATGTTGCACGAAGCGGGCGAAGCGGGACATCGGTCAACCGTCGTTTGAAAATAATGATCAGGGGGCGCCGCTATGAACAAAAAATATCTGTTGATAATCACGGCAATTTCTCAGAGAAATGACCGGCATTGTTAATTTAGTATAGCCGAAAGCCCATCGTTTCATTGTTTTGTTATTTGTATCTTCCAATAATCCGGCTGATATGGTATAATTATATTAGAATAATGAGAGCGTTTGCATAACGCCCCTTTCTGTCATTCCCACGAAAGTGGGAATCCATAACGAGTTGAAAATACTGGATTCCCGTTTGCACGGGAATGACTATTTAAACTATTTAGTGCCTGAACGAAAACCTTGTTCAGGCACAGTTTTGAGTTTTGGGTTTCGAGTTTTGAGTTAAAAAAAGAAAACAATCTCAGCGAGTTTGAATTTTCCAGACAAAAGTGAAAAACCATATTTCAGGGTTTTCGTTCAGGCACTATTTATGACAAAGTTCAAAGGTCTGACAATACGCCTGTGCGATGTGAAGCGAGCGTCCTGGCGAATTTTGGAAGCATGGATGTTTTGGAAGCCTGGACTCGTCTGATTCAGTCATTCAAGAAGGCTTCCGCCGAGGATTTATCTTGTTTAGACCATAGATATCGAGGGTCTTCCTTCATATAATACGCATTAGTCAGTGGTTGGTTGTGTTCCAGAGCCTCTTCTGGCCGCTTCGGTATCCACAAATACCGAAAGCGTGATAAAGCAGGCTTGTGAACATGCCTGGGTTCCTCCTTTATGTTTTCGTAGGAAAGTGTTACCCCCTTTTATGGATTCTTGGTAGCGCTTACAGGCAGGGAGCTGCCTGAGTCGGAGGGTTGGCGTCTTTACGTTTTGTACAAGATTATATGTAAAGAGATACTGGTGGAGAGGCTGCCTGATAATATTACGGGGCTTTTGAAGTCGGCGGGAAGATATGCTGAAGATATGGGTTTCAGGGCCTTTGTGGTGGGTGGCCTGGTGAGGGACCTTGTCCTGAACCGTGAAAATTTCGATATCGATCTGGTTATTGAAGGCGAGGGGGTGAGATTCGCCAAAGAGTTTGCACAGGTCTATGGCGCCGATATACGGTGTTA
The DNA here is from genome assembly GCA_030612385.1 of Pseudomonadota bacterium. Taxonomy (GTDB): domain Bacteria; phylum Desulfobacterota; class Syntrophia; order Syntrophales; family JADFWA01; genus JAUWNZ01. The sequence continues at coordinate 4,955 of JAUWNZ010000028.1, forward strand.
TACAAAATTCGGAACCGCGACTCTAATGTTTTCCGACGGATGCAGGTTGGATATTGCAACCGCAAGATCCGAAACTTACGAGCATCCGGCCGCGCTTCCGAAAGTCTTGCCGGGTTCGATTAGAGATGATATGCACCGGCGGGATTTTACGATAAATACACTTGCAATCAGCCTGAATCCCTCGTATTTTGGAGAATTGCTGGACTTTTTCAAGGGGAGTGATGATATAAAAAGAAAGCTGATAAGGGTACTGCACGACCTGAGTTTTATTGATGATCCAACGAGGGTGTTCAGAGCTGTGAGATTTGAGCAGAGGTTAGGTTTTAGAATTGAGAGTTCAACTGAAAAACTCGTTAAAGATGCGGTTACAAAGAACCTGTTTGATCGACTTGCCGACTATCGGGTTTCTTCGGAACTTAGACTTATACTTCAGGAAAAAGACCCTCTTCGGGCGCTTAAGAGACTTGAATGGTTCGGCGTCCTGAGTCTTATCCGTCCAAGGGTTGAGCGTAACAAAGAGATAAGACGTCTGTTTGAAAAAGCAGGTTGTTTAGGCTGAAGGCTGAAGGAAAAACAACCTAACCCGGACAAGCCGGAACCAAAGGGAAAAGAATGAACATCGAACATTCAACATCGAATGTTGAATGGGGAAAGACTACCAATCGTGAACCATGAGTGGTTACTTAATTCTTTTGCCATTTTTGCACGAATTCTATAATTAAGGGACTAATAGCCTTCAGCCTTCAGCCTAAACAACCTAAGGAGACATTGTGGCAAAAAAACGGATACTAAGCGGAATGCGCCCCACAGGAAAACTTCATCTCGGCAATCTTCATGGGGCATTGGAAAACTGGGTTGAGCTTCAGAACAATAGTGATTTTGAGCGCTTCTATTTTGTTGCTGACTGGCATGCATTGACCAGTGACTACAGCGATAGCAGTTGTATCAAGGAAAATACGACAGATATGATTATCAACTGGCTCAGTGTGGGCTTGGATCCGACCAGGGCTACGATGTTTATTCAGTCCAGCATAAAGGAACATGCTGAACTTTTTCTTATCCTTTCCATGATAACCCCCCTCTCCTGGTTAGAGAGGAATCCGACCTATAAAGAGATGAAAACAGAGCTGGCCGATAAGGATCTCTCGACTTTTGGATTCTTGGGGTATCCGGTGCTTCAGGCTGCGGATATTATCATGTACAAGGCAAACGGGGTGCCTGTAGGCGTGGATCAGCTTCCTCACGTGGAGCTGACACGCGAGATAGCGAGAAGGTTCAATTTTTTATATAGAGAGGTATTTCCCATTCCGGAACCTCTTCTTACGAACGTTCCCAAGTTGCTTGGCATTGACGGGAGGAAGATGAGCAAATCTTATGAAAACTCAATCTATCTTACCGACAGAGGCAATGTCCTGGGGGAAAAAATCGGCAGTATGTTTACCGATCCCCAAAGAATGCGAAAGAGTGACCCGGGGGAGCCTGCTTTGTGCAATGTCTTTGCATTCCATCGAATTTATTCGCCACCCGAAGAAGTAGATGAAATATCAATGGAGTGCAAGAGGGCGGGCATAGGTTGTGTTGAGTGCAAGAGACGTCTTGCCGATAGAATATCAGAAAAGATGAAACCGGTTCACGATCGTCAGGACTATTACCGGCATCACCTGAAAGAGGTGTGGGAAATAATTGCCGAGGGAAATATCAGGGCCGGCAATATTGCCCGTATGACGATGGAAGAGATAAGGGAATCCATAAAGATTTAGTCAGGTTAGGAACGGGGACGAAATAACTTCACCAACCATAAATATAAAAAAATTTTGATACTCGTAGGGGCAACCCCCTGTGGTTGCCCGGCATTGTATGGTCAATTTGTAATCGGGCAGGCACAGGGGCCTTGCCCCTACGACCGTTGACCACTTGACGATATCCGAATATGAGTTATGAAATCAAGCTTGATATTTTTGAAGGTCCCCTGGATCTCTTATTATATCTCATAAAAAAGAATGAGATTAATATTTATGATATACCAATAACACTTATCACGGAACAGTATTTGAAGCATTTAGAGATTATGAAATCTCTGAATTTCGATCTTGCCGGGGAATATCTGCTACTCGCATCTACTCTGACTCATATAAAATCAAAGATGCTTCTACCGGTTCAGGAGAATGGGGAAAAGGATGAAGCGGACCCGCGGGAAGATATTGTAAGACAGCTTTTGGAGTATCAGGCCTTTAAAAAGGCGGCCATGAATCTGGATAACAGAAGTTTGCTGGGAAGGGATGTTTTTAAAAGAGGGGGTATCATCTGTGATATGCCCGATACAAAAGAAATAAGTCTTGGGGAAGTTGGAGTATTCGAGCTTGTAAAGGCCTTTAGGGAGATTTTGACTCCTATAGAAGAGGAGGAATTTCTGAAAATTGATGTCGACAGGATGTCTCTGTCCGACAGGATAAATGAGATCATGGAAATGCTTGCCGGTCAAAGCTCCCTGACTTTCACGGACTTGATGGGAGAGAGGACCGATCGAAGGGGGATAATATATACCTTTCTTGCAATCCTGGAACTGATGAAATTAAGGATGGTCAGCGCCCATCAGATGGATTCTTTTGGAATGATAAGAATATTTCCTGTGGCGGCTGAGCGGTAACAAGACAGATGAAGGATGTGAAAGCTGTTATAGAGGCCATTATTTTCGCTTCTGAGTCCCCTCTTACTGTTGGTAAAATCAGGGAGGTTCTGGGAGAAATTGAAAGGAATGAGATAATAGCTGCTCTTCATAATCTAATGGTGGAATATAATGAAAGGAATGGAGGATTTTACCTTAAAGAGGTTGCGGGGGGGGTCCAGTTCAGGACAAGGGATGATCTTGGTGTGTGGGTAAAACAACTAAAAAGAACAAGACCGGCGAAGCTCTTCCCCGCTGCCATGGAGACACTTGCGGTGGTTGCATACAGGCAGCCGGTTGTAAAGTCAGAGATAGACAGAGTGAGGGGCGTGGATGCCGGCGGGGCGCTGAGTGGACTTTTGGAAAAAGAACTTGTGAGAATGGTTGGACGAAAGGATGTGCCGGGCAGACCGATACTTTACGGCACCACAAAGAAGTTTCTTGAAGTATTTGATCTAAAGAGCCTGTCAGAACTGCCGACGGTGCCGGAATTAAAAGAGTTATCGGAATAATTTGTTATGCCTGAACGTCTTCAAAAGATAATTGCTGCCGCCGGTGTTGCCTCCAGGCGGGCAGCCGAAAAGCTTATCAGTATGGGCAGGGTAAGTGTGAATGGCAAAGTTGTAACGCGACTTGGCACCAGGGTGGATGCTCAAAAGAACGAGATACGCGTGGATGGGAAACTGATATCTACAGAGATATCAAAAGTATATGTTATGCTGAATAAGCCGAAAGGATATATAACGTCTCTCAGTGATCCAGAGGGAAGACCGATTGTGACCGGTTTACTCTACGATGTGAGTGAAAGGGTTTTTCCAGTGGGAAGGCTTGATTATGATTCGGAAGGTTTGCTGCTGATGACAAATGACGGCGATTTTGCACAGAAGCTCCATCACCCCAAATTCGCTATTCCAAAGACTTATATGGTTAAGGTTAAGGGGAATCTTACAAGTGAGGAGATTCGCGCCGTAAGATGTGGTGTGGAAATCGATCATAAGAAGCTCATGCCGGATGAGATCGAACCTGGAAAGATTAACAGTAAGAGCTGCTGGGTCAAGTTGACTATTCTGGAAGGAAGGAACAGGATTATCCGAAGGGTTTTTGAGTCGATAGGTCATCCTGTCACAAGGCTGATAAGGGTTGCTATATCGGATGTTCATCTTGGGGCGTTGAGAGCCGGGGAATACAGACACTTGCAAAAAGAGGAGATTAAGAGATTGTTGTCTCTTTCAGAGTAACTACTCACGTAGTCAGGCTGAAGCTGTTTAGACTGAAGGCTGAAGGGGCAAGAAGAGCGCTATTGCGGTGCTTTGGCGGAGAAACGGTAGGTTCTTGTACCAAACATGACTTCAAAATTCGCAGTATTCCCGCTTTTTCCTAACAGTCTTCAGCCTACAGCCTATCCACCTGAGTAGTCGCTCGAAATTGTCTTGACATAGATATTGGAAAGTGGATAGGATGCCACCTTAATTGTTGTAATTGCGATGGACTATTTAAAGGGGAGGTGTGATGAATAAATCTGATTTAATTCAGGGTTTGGTGAAGTTAACGGGACAGAAAGAGAATATGAGTGAGAAGAAAGTTACAGAGGTTGTCAATCTGATTTTCAAGAGTTTTACCGATGAGCTTAAAAGAGGTGGAAGGGTAGAGATCAGGGGTTTTGGAAGCTTTGTTGTAAGGGAGTATGACTCTTACATTGGAAGAAATCCAAAGACTGGAAGCAACATTAAGGTGACCGCAAAGAGACTACCCTTTTTTAAGGTTGGCAAAGAACTCAGGGAAAACGTCAATTCCAGTAAGTAACGCCCGGTTCTGAAAAAAAATTAATCCTCCAACCAGACCTCTTTAATTTTTCAAGGCTACGATATAACATATTGGCTTTATTGGTAATTTCCAATCTTAGTAAAATTTGACATTCTGACGTTTTTGTATTTTTCAAGTATAATAGTTTCAATATGTTACGAATCTTAAAATGTCCAAAAAACATAAGTAACATAAAGAAGACAGTCTCGTAAAAAGTCAAAATACACACAATTTTGTCATTCCCGTGGAAACGGGAATCCAGTTTTTTCAAGTACTTAGCCTTCTATAGATTCCCGCCTACGCGGGAATGACAGACTTTTTACGAGTCCATCAAAGAAAATTTGTAGAAGTCTGCCAACAATATTCCATCCGATAAAATGAGAGATAAGAATTGGAAGGCCGATAGAAGATGCACTATTCGGATCAGGCAGCTGTCATTATTGAGAGTCAATCTTGACAAGATCGATAGGCCCGGTATTAAGATTGCTGAGACACTGGATGAGCTGGAACAGGCATTTTATATGCCACCATCTCCGGTGGGGTATAAAACCCCACCCTACAATTTACTCGTTCCCATGCTCCTGCCCTGCCGTTATCCCGAAAAACAAGCTGAACAATGGCAAAGAATGTTGTTATAGATTACTTTATGAAAACTATAACAATAAAACAAGAATTAAGAAAAGAAAAAAACTTA
>JAUWNZ010000113.1 GCA_030612385.1 Pseudomonadota bacterium
TGATAGAATAAACTCCTTGTATTTTCCTAATAGAGAATTGAGATCATTGTTTAAATCAACAATTGCTTTGTCGAATTTGTTTTCCATCTCTCCCTCTTAGAAGAAGCGTTAAATTCTTGGAGCGAAATGACCATTATGAAAGCTGATTAATTCCTTTTCTGCGTCATCATAGATTTCATCGATGTCTTTCTGAATGCGGATCGTGTGCTCAAGGGCCGTTGCTACCCTACAGTAATGTTTGATGTCATCCAGAGACAAGACCCTGCCTTTTCTGTCTTTCAGCCATTTATCGCAAACCTGATAGCCGCCGATCCGGTATTGCCAGACTTTTTCTTCCAATCCCTCAAAATACTGATCGTTGTTGATGTAAACTCGCTCGACCTCTTTGTCATACTTGATTTTGTCAACCCTCTTGTCTCCTGTTCCCTGGAATTTTACAACCGGGGAATCAAGCTCAGGTAACTGCATAAGATGCAGATCAGCAAGACGCTTGCCGTATTCGGCCAATTTTCTGAAAAGGCGTTTGTCTTTCGTAAAGGGGGCCCGTGGAAAGTCCGTTTTCAGAAATTCTGAGTATTTCGCGCGGTAAGTATTAGAGTAGAAAACAGCGTATATGTAGTAGAAAATATCTTCGGGACTCGGTTTTGCTTTGTAGGCTTCGGATAAAGCGGAGGATATCTTTTCGCTGATATTGGGCGTTCTTTCTTTTGACTCTTTTAGATGACTGAAAAGGTCATTTTGGTCGGGGTCGGGGTCGGGGTAGAGGTAGAGTGGGAATAAATATCCACTTCCATATTTGCCGGCTGTACCTGTCAGATTGAATTCAATAATCTTATCTGTCACGAAGATATGCCTAAACTCATTGTGAGTTTGCCTTGAAGTTACTATACCCAGATTCTCCCGCATCATATGCCGCAAAACATTCCTGCGGGACCTTTCAACCAGCACATCATGATAAAAAATCCATTGAATATCAAAGGGCCTGTATAAAATCTGAGCAAATGAATTTTCCCAGTCCTCGTCATGTCTTACCTTTTCCCTTGCTGTCTTTAGCTTCCAGCCGGATTTGTCCTTAAGTTTATACGGTTCACCTATCAGATCATCCGGTATTCTTTCATCGCAAAACATCCTGATGCGCCGCTTGAGGGCTTCTTTGTCTGTATCAATAACAAATTTATCTCTTGCCGTAACAATCCCCACACTATTCACCGGAAAGATTTCCGTTATCTTCGGCGATTTTTCATACAATTCCAGCAGTCTTTCATCTCTCGGAACAAAAAGATAAAATTCTGATTTAGGAGTTATTTCCTGCCATTTAGTTGTCTCAATATCATTATCGATAAGCCAGTCGTATTTTGCCTTTCTCAGTCCCCATAGTTCGGAATGGAAAATCTTTGTACCTTTACTTGTGTCTTTTTTCTTGATGAATAACGCAATGGCCGTGCCCTGGCGGATGTCAAACACGTTTTCATCTTTGGAGCCGTCCGGGCACTTTTCCTTTTTCAGACTGTTGCCATGAAGGTCAAGCAGATAGATTTCATCAAAACTGTTCATCAGCGACCGGCGCATCCCTCTGAAAGTAGGATTATCCAGATAACTGTGATTGGTGATAAATCCCAGGACTCCTTCGCTGGCCTGATCTATTTTCCATTGGCCAAAACGAATAAATTTAACATAATCATCCTGAAGCCATTTCGGATTCTTTTCATTAAGCAATTGTCCATCTATTACCTTATAATATTCTATTAGTTCCCCTATCCAGGTTTTCTGTTTTTTGGTTATATTTCGTTTTGCCTTTTTGGTTTGTGGTTCGAGTTTATATGAATCGCCGTCCTTTAGAATTTGATAACTAAAGGTATACCTGGCTCCTTTCTCTATTGTAGCTTCTTTCTCACTTCTGTTTGCTGAATGGCCCGAATAGGGAGGATTCCCCATTATTGCAAGAATAGGCTGCTCCTTTTTCACCTTCCCCGCCAGATGTGATTCTTCGGAAAGTGAAGCCATGCCGGGGAGATTTGTCTGTTCAAGATTCTCGATCTCCAGTGTATTCGTCAGATAGAGTTTGAACCTGTCATCCTTTTTCAGACGGTAGCCCAGTTCTTCAAGGAGAAAGGACATCTTCAAATGGCCGACGGCATAGGGCGCCATCATCAATTCGAAGGCGTAAAAGTTTTTGAGGATATGTTCCTTGATAAAACCTTCCTTACCGCCTTCGCCGTATTTTGACGTAAATTCATCGACCGCCAGTTTAGCTGCCTCCGCCAGAAAAGTAAGTGTGCCGGATGCCGGGTCTAACACCGTCACGGAATCGCTTGCCAGGCCGTCAACTCTACCGAAACGCTCCTTCAAGATGTAATGAAGGGAACGCACAATGTAGGAGACAACCGGTTCAGGCGTATAATACACCCCCCGTCTTTCGCGGGTTTTGGGATCATATTCGGCAAGAAATGTCTCATAAAAATGAACGACCGGGTCTTTTCCTTTGCCTTCCCTGAAGTAGTCCTGAAGCAGTTTGTTCACATCCGCCACGAATAACACCTCGGCGATGTCATCAATAATCCATTCCATTTGAACAGGAACGTCTTCAAGCGAAATAAACCGGAAGACATCTCTTAATATTCCGATGGTGCGGGGGATGTTATCATAGGCGAGTTTTCTGTTAAAACCGTTTTTTGAGCGCATGCGGGCGGCAAACAGGCCGTAGGTGATCGTCTGGGAATAGAGATCGGCAAATTCCTCCTTTGAAAGACCGCTGATTAGAAATTGCCTGAACGCTTCATAAAATCCAAGAATAAAACCCTTGCCGGTTCTTTCTTCCTCCGCCAGCTCCTCGGCAATTACCTCGTCTTTCAAAAAGCTCGTGCGTTTGGCCAGCTCTATTGCCAGATCTTTTGCGTTGTAAACTTTAGGCAGGGAGAATGAATAAAACTCTTCAATCAGCTTAAGAAAATCAGGTTCTTTCTCAACAGGCGGAATTGTTTTGAGCCGATGCACGATAAAAGGTCTTGCTATTGATGCCTTATTGACCAGTATGCCGTTACGATAAAGCCGGAACTCGAAAAAATTGGTTAGTATCAGATTTGGGAAGGTGTTCCTGTACCGTTTTAACTGTTCTGTATCTTCTATTGAATCCAGATTCTCAACAGTCGGCGCCTTGGCTTCAATATATCCTACAATGTGCTGCCTGCCGTCCCATATCCTAAAATCAGGATTGCCCGCCTCGGTGGTTTTTGGAAGCGTTGTGATGTGAATTTTGCCCTTGCCGAAAGATTCGGCCAGTTTATTCATCAGCGCTGCAAGGGTTGCATAATAGCTTTCTTCTCTCGCATCACCCTGATCTGTAATTTTAAATATGTTTTTAAGATATGATTTCAGCATTCAGATTACCTGGAATTTAACCTGTTGTTATCATTTATTAACTACTCACGTAGTCAGGCTGAAGGTATTTAGGCTGAAGGCTGAAGGGGCAGAAAGAGCGCTTTGGCGGAGAAACAGCAGATTTTTGCATCAAACATGGCTTCAAAATGTGCAGTATTCCTGCTTTTCCTAACAGTCTTCAGCCTTCAGTCTATCCACCTGAGTAGTTACATCATTTGTCACAATGTTGAAATGACAGCTTGTTTACCACAGCATCTTGCCACCAGTTATCGAAAAATGAAGGCATCCCCATGACTGGCCGCGCGTCACCGTCTGCATAGTCCCAAAAATAGTGTTCCAATCCACTGCTTAATGCGCCTTGGCCGGCTTTGAGGGTTGAAACTTTCTGTTTTTCCACCGGTTCACGGTGGCAAAGCTAATACCAGGCTTGTTGGCCAGGTCTTCCTGGCTCAAGGTCAACTGCTTTCGGACCTCTTTCACAAGTGCGGGGAAATTATGATCATCTGTTGCCATCATTCTTTCCTTTGTCAGCATTTGCATTCATAGATTGTGTGTGATAACTTCTTAAACCGATTAAATAAATACGAGTTTACCGAATGGAATAAGAGGTTGTCAAGTCACTCCCGCGTTATTTTTGTCACTCCCGCGCAGGCGGGAGTCCATAAGTGCTTGAAAAAACTATATTCCCGATCAAGTCGGGAATGACAAAACTGTGTGTATTTTGACTTTTTACTAGACTGTCAACTTTAATGTCACGGATTCATGATATAGACAATGCGACATGGAGTCTTTAAAGATTTTTCTTTTACCATATTTGAAGATTAAGGTGTGAGGTAAAATGAACAAAGCAAATGCTGTTTTGCTCCTATCCTGTCCTGACCGAAAAGGACTTGTAGCGACAATATCGGATTTTATCTTCAAACATAACGGGAATATTGTGCATGCGGATCAGCATACTTCCCAGACAACAAAGACCTTCTTTATGAGAATCGAATGGGAACTGGCAGGATTTACCATTCCCCGTGAAGAAATAACCTCTATCTTTGCGCCTCTTGCCGAAAAACTAAAAATGAAATGGGATTTACGGTTTTCAGATTATGTACCGAAAATAGCATTGTTTGTTTCGAGACATGTTCACTGTTTTCATGATCTGATTTTAAGACACCAGATGGGAGAATTTCAGTCTGAAATATCCATTGTGATAAGCAATCACCTCGACTTAAAGCCGCTGGCTGAGCAGTTTGGTTTGAACTTCAGGCACTATCCAATCACTCCGCAAAACAAGGCGGAGCAGGAAGAAAAAGAACTTGATGAATTGAAAAACCACAATATTGATCTCGTCGTCCTTGCCAGGTATATGCAGATACTGAGCGGCAAGTTTATCGATCGATACCGGAACAGGATTATCAACATTCATCATTCATTTTTGCCTGCCTTTGCCGGGGGGAAACCGTATCAGCAAGCTTATGACAGGGGAGTCAAGATAATCGGCGCCACCAGCCACTATGTAACTGAGATCCTCGACGATGGGCCTATAATTGCCCAGGACGTTATAAAGATCAGCCACAGGGATTCAGTGGATAACATCAAGTTGAAGGGGAAGGATCTGGAGAGGATAGTCCTGGCCAGGGCGATGAGGCTTCACCTGGAAAACAAGATACTGGTCTATGGTTCCAA